>JAHEGL010000469.1 GCA_024645145.1 Planktotalea sp. | reverse complement strand
TTTACTCTCTAAATCAGTCTTTCTACCCAAACAGTTTTCTTTGGCAGAGCTTACATCAACTGTTCAGAGCCAGCTCAGCGCTTAAAGCTGTTCCCAAAGCTCAAATTCCTCGGGCAACTTTCGGCGCAGGCGTTCTTCAACTTTCGGGAAAAGTGTTGGCGGGTCTCCGGCCGAAACGTTCAGTCTTTCGAACGCTAAAGATCTTTGAAACCGGTCCTCTAAAAATCCCACCCAGCTTGCGGTGCCTTCATATCTGAACAAATGATCAACCTTTGTACCATTTGGCCGTGGCTCTAAAAATTTGGCTTGCGACCCGACGTTGGCGAAGGGAGGTTTGTCACCCTTCATATACGCTAACACAAAGTCATCAAAACTGATGTTTGCGGTAGAGTTTTGCTTTCCGTCCAAGAATGGGCGCTGACGGTATTTATACCAGCTTCCGAGCCAACTGATGGGTTCGCGCATCATCGCAAATGTCTCCATCTCGGCTTTGCAGGCCTTCTCAAACATAGGGCGAAAGAATCTGTTGTAGCGGTAAACTGGCGCATGTTTAAGTTCTGGCGGGTCGGAAATGATCATTGAGGCGTTGCTTGCCAGCGCTTTTTCAATTGCCGTCGTTCCTGTCTTTGGAACGGAGAGTATAACTAATTTTTCCTTCCTAAACAAAAGCATAGTGTAAATTTCCATATTCCCTGAAGATCTAAACGCATTCTTAACCGATCTGGTGGAATCTATCAGAATGAAGATTTAACTTGATTTGTTCTCTTTTTGTATCCATCTAGAACAAGAGCAGAACATGCGAACCGATTGCTGCGACCTGTGGCATATGAAATAAGGAAGCAGAAACAATGGCAACGGCAGATTTATTGAACATGAGCAGCAAAGCAGCAGCAGATAAGCAAAAGGCCCTTGATAGCGCATTGGCGCAAATCGAACGTCAGTTCGGTAAGGGCTCGATTATGAAATTAGGCGACGAAAACGCTGTCCAACAGATAGAATCGACCTCAACGGGCTCCCTTGGTCTGGATATTGCGCTTGGCATTGGCGGATTGCCAAAGGGTCGCATCGTCGAAATCTATGGCCCAGAAAGCTCTGGTAAGACGACACTTACTTTGCACACCGTCGCAGAAGAGCAAAAGAAAGGTGGCGTATGTGCATTCGTTGATGCGGAGCATGCGCTTGATCCACAGTACGCAAAGAAGCTTGGCGTTAACCTTGATGAATTGCTGATTTCACAGCCAGATACCGGAGAACAAGCGCTCGAGATTGTTGATACTTTGGTGCGCTCAGGCGCGGTCAATATGATTGTTGTCGACTCTGTCGCGGCACTTACGCCCAAATCCGAGCTCGAAGGGGATATGGGCGATAGCAGCGTTGGCGTGCACGCGCGTCTCATGAGCCAAGCGATGAGAAAACTGACAGGTTCGATCAGTCGCTCCAATTGTATGGTTATCTTTATTAACCAGATCAGGATGAAGATTGGCGTGATGTTTGGTTCCCCAGAGACAACGACTGGCGGCAACGCTTTGAAGTTTTATTCATCTGTGCGCCTAGATATTCGCCGTATTGGCGCGTTGAAGGATCGTGATGAGGTCGTCGGAAACGCCACCCGTGTTAAGGTTGTGAAGAATAAGGTTGCCCCACCGTTCAAGCAGGTCGAATTCGACATCATGTATGGGGAAGGTATTTCCAAAATGGGCGAGCTGCTGGACCTTGGGGTAAAAGCTGGCATCGTAGATAAGTCAGGGTCTTGGTTCAGCTACGGTGACGAACGCATCGGGCAGGGACGAGAAAATGCGAAAACGTTTTTGAAAGAAAACACACGCATTTCTTACGAGATCGAAGACAAAATTCGCGCCTCGCATGGTCTTGATTTCGAAATGCCGAAAGAAGAGCAAAAAGATGATGACGATATCTTAGAGGCATAAAGCTTCAAAGAGACCTACATCAATTGACACAAAGCGCCGCCGTTTGGGGGCGCTTTGTTTGTTTTGAGGGTGAAAAGCGTTCTTGCTAGCGTGGCCTGTGGACAGTGCTAAGTTGGAGCGTTATCCCAACTGTAACGCAATTCAGGCCCAAAAGGCATATGTCACATGGCAAGTCTCAACGATATTCGATCCACATTTTTGAACTACTTTGAAAAGCAAGGGCACGCGATTGTGCCGTCGAGCCCCTTAGTGCCGCGCAATGATCCAACGCTGATGTTTGCGAATTCGGGAATGGTTCAATTTAAGAACCTGTTCACGGGCTTGGAAACACGTGACTACAACCGCGCAACGACGTCGCAGAAATGTGTGCGCGCTGGTGGCAAGCACAACGATTTGGACAATGTTGGCTACACAGCGCGTCATCACACTTTTTTTGAGATGCTCGGTAACTTCAGTTTTGGAAATTATTTCAAGGCCGAAGCAATTGCCTACGCGTGGGAGCTGCTTACGGTGGAATTTCAAATTCCAAAAGATAAGCTGCTAGTCACAGTATATCATACAGATGACGAGGCAGCGGACATTTGGAAGAAAGTCGCCGGGCTTAGCGATGATCGAATTATTCGCATTGCTACCGATGACAACTTTTGGCGCATGGGGCCAACGGGTCCTTGCGGACCTTGCACGGAAATCTTCTTTGATCATGGTGAACATATTTGGGGTGGCCCTCCCGGAAGCCCGGAAGAAGACGGTGATCGTTTCATTGAAATTTGGAACATCGTTTTCATGCAGAATGAGCAATTTGAGGATGGCACGTTAAAGCCACTCGAGATGCAAAGCATTGATACGGGCATGGGGCTCGAACGGATTGGTGCGTTGTTGCAAGGCAAGCATGATAACTATGACACTGATTTGATGCGCGCGCTGATCGAAGCGAGCGCAGATGCCACAAGTGTTGAGCCTGATGGTCCAACCAATACGCATCATCGCGTGATTGCGGATCACTTGCGCTCGACTTCTTTCTTGATTGCTGATGGTGTGATGCCTGCGAACGATGGGCGCGGATATGTTTTGCGCCGTATTATGCGCCGTGCGATGCGCCACGCACATTTGCTCGGAGCGAAGGATCCCTTGATGCACAGGCTTGTGCCTGCGCTTGTACGCCAGATGGGCGCAGCGTTTCCCGAGCTTGGCCAGGCCCAAGCCTTGATTGAAGAGACGCTTCGCCAAGAGGAGACACGTTTCAAGAAAACCTTGGATCGCGGATTAAAGTTGCTTGATGATGAGCTGGTTGGCTTGCCAGAAGGGCGAGTGTTTTCCGGTGATGCGGCTTTTAAGCTCTATGACACATACGGTTTCCCACTTGATTTGACCCAAGATGCGCTGCGCGAAAAAGGGCGCGAAGCGGATGTTGATGGCTTCAATAAAGCGATGGATGCGCAGAAAGCAAAAGCGCGCGCTGCTTGGTCTGGAACCGGTGAGGCCGCAGATAGCGCGATTTGGTTCGATATTCTTGATGTATATGGCGCGACTGATTTCCTTGGGTATGACACGGAAACAGCCGAGGGTCAGATCGCAACGCTTGTTGTCGATGGCAAACAGGCTGAAAGCGCAAAAGTGGGGCAGGAGGTACAGATTATCCTGAACCAAACGCCGTTCTATGCGGAAAGCGGTGGTCAAGTTGGCGACCAAGGTGTGATTAAAACCGAAACAGGCGTTGCGAAAGTAACTGACACAAAGAAGAGCCAAGGCATCTTCATTCATGTCGCAACCATTGAAGAGGGTGAGATTTCCAAAGGCAGCGCTGCTGTGTTGGACGTTGATCATGTACGCCGCACATCAATTCGCGCAAACCATTCCGCGACGCATTTGCTGCATGAAGCGCTGCGCGAAACACTAGGTGATCATGTGGCTCAGCGTGGATCGTTGAATGCAGAAGATCGTTTGCGCTTTGATTTCTCACACGGCAACGCGCTGAGTTTGGCTGAAATCGCGCGCGTCGAGAAAGACGTTAACACCTACATCCGTCAAAATGCGCCGGTGGAAACGCGTATCATGACACCAGACGATGCGCGCGCATTGGGCGCACAAGCTTTGTTTGGAGAAAAATATGGCGATGAAGTGCGCGTTGTTTCCATGGGAACGCAAGTGGGGTCCGGCAAAGGTGCGCAGGGTGATACCTATTCACTGGAGCTTTGTGGCGGCACGCATGTCCGTCAAACGGGTGATATCGGTGCCTTTGTTCTTTTGGGTGACAGTGCCTCTAGTGCAGGGGTTCGCAGGATTGAAGCGCTGACGGGACAGCCGGCGCTTGATCACTTACGTGCACAAGATACGCGTCTTGCTGAAATTGCGCTGGATCTAAAAGCACCGGCCCCTGATGCGCCTGCCCGTGTCAAGGCATTGCTGGAAGAGCGCAAAGCATTGAGCAATGAAGTCGCACAGCTGCGCCGTGAACTTGCGATGTCTGGCGGCAGCGCGCAACTAGATCGTCCGGCATCGTTGTGCCGTACTTAAATGAATAGGCGCTAGTAGTGCGCAGATGTATAAAGCTCATGAGATATATGTAGGTATTTACGCGACAACTAAAC
>JAHEGL010000465.1 GCA_024645145.1 Planktotalea sp. | reverse complement strand
CGCCAAAATATCAGGTGTAAGATGAATAAGCGTTGGCCCTTGATGGGCCAGCGCTTTTTTCATGTCTTGTGCCAGCCCGTCCAATGAATGTGGCCGCGCACTTTCAGCACCGTAGGCCTGTGCCAATTTGCAAAAATCAGGGTTTCGCGCGACAACAGCATTCGGCGCAATTTGGCTACGCACCATGGAATCTTCAATCTCTTTCAGCTTGCCATTGTCCCACAAGATAATCGGCAGACTGAGGTTCAATTCCACTGCGACCCCCAACTCTTGCAAGGTATATTGAAAGCCATAGTCCCCAGCGATCGCGACGACAGGCTGGTCTGTTGCGCCAATCTTGCCGCCGATTGCAGCTGGCAGCGCATAGCCGAGCGTGCCAAATCCATAAGGGTGATGCCACAGCGACGGGGCGTCCATGTCCCAAATTTCTTTCGCCACATAAGCGAATTGCGTCATGTCAGAATAGATCAAAGCATTACTTGGTAACATCTCTTTCAATGCATCACAGATTGGCACAATCCCCGGGCGCTCCGCATCTGTTTCAGCGCGCCAACGCGCACGGCATTGCGCAACATATCCGGCGTCCCAGCAAGGATCGCGATCATCGACGCGCGCAGGTATGGCAATCGCCATGCCCCGCAGAAACGCTTCAGCATCACCCTGTAACAAAAGGTCTTCGGCACGGCCCTGCGCAAGCACCGATGGATCAAGATCAACGCGGATCATCGGGCAATCATGCCCAAGTGTGTCGCGCCAAAGATCCACTTCAGACAGCTCACTGCCAATCACGATTACCAAATCCGCTTGTGCGAAAACGTCTGCGCTATCCGAGCGCGCGAGCGTACTGCCAAAGTACAAAGGCGTTTCAGGTGGAACAATTCCTCGCCCCGCATAGGCCGTAAAACTCGCAGCCCCTGTCATACCTAAAAGATCCGCAACAACATCTGCGCCCGCAGCGGCACCGCCCCCAAAAACGAAGATTGGTTTTGCGGCCTGAAGGATCATCGCAACCGCATCATAAAGGTGCTTATGAGAGACCTGCGGCTTTGCAGGCTTTGGCAACGCGAGCGGCGCACCATCTGCCATCGCTCCCGCCAAGGCAATCGGAACCTGTATATGTTTCGGACGCGGCCGCGCACTGACAAATTCTGTGAATGCTCGATCTATCAACTGATACGCCGCATTTGGTGAACGCGCCTCATAGGACCACTCACAGACTGTCGCTGCGGCCGCTTCTTGATCAAGCATTTGATGGAGTTGGCCGCGTTTTGCCGATGTTTCATCCAGACAGGACGAAATTGCTAAGACTGGCACGCTATCGGAATAGGCCTGCCCTAGCGGTGTCATCATATTGCACAGTCCAGGTCCAGTAATAACATACGTCACTCCGGGTTTGCCCGTTGCCCGCGCATAGCCGTCCGCCATAAAGCCCGCGCTTTGTTCATGGCGTGCAAGCACATGGGTGATGCCGGCTTCTTCGATGCCACGATACATTTCAACATTGTGCACACCGGGGATACCAAAGATCGTATCCACACCGCGTGCTTTCAGCATATGCGAAATCTGTGCTCCGAGCGGGCGCTGTGTCATATCAACCTCTCCAAAATCCGACGGTCAGAATGGCATAAACCGCCAACAATTCCAGTCGCCCAATCAACATGCCAATGGCAAGCAACCATTTCGCCGTGTCATTCAAACCGCCAAAGTTGCCTGCAGGCCCGATCTCGGGGCCAAGGCCCGGACCAATATTCGCCAAGGCCGCCGCAGCACCAGAGAGGGCCGTGATCATATCAAGGCCCGTCATGCTCAGCGCAACAGCAAGCACACCCAAAGTCACCATGAAGAAAACGAAGAAAGACATCACCGAACTTAGAACATCTTCGCCCACTGCAAGGCCTTCATAGCGCGGCGAAAAAATGCCGTTTGGCGAATGAATGCGTTTGATTTGAGTGCTGATGGACGCGAACAAAAGCTGGTAGCGAAAGATTTTGACCGAGCAAGCAGTCGATCCAGCGCACCCCCCGATAAGGCCCGCAAAGAAGAAAAGCGACACAAGGAAAGAGCCCCACAGCATGTAGTCCGCGCTCGCGTAGCCCGTACCCGACACAATAGAAATGATGTTGAACAAAGCCCGCCGGAAAGCCGGTTCAAATGCACGATCTTGCGCCAACGCAAGAACCGCCGCGCAGATAATGACAAGCACTGCAATCGTGATCAGAAAACCGCGTACTTGGGCATCGCGAAAGACCGCAAGATTATTGCCGTTCAACAGCTGCACGTAGCGTACAAATGGCAAAGCCGCGAGCACCATGAAAATGGATGCGGCATATTCAATCGACCCTGAAAAAACGCCAAAAGAAGCGTCATAATTTGCAAAACCACCCGTGGCGACAGTCGTCATTGAATGTGCCGTCGCATCAAACGCATTCATGCCAAGCAGCATGTAAGTCAGCGCGCAAATCAACGTGATGCCGACATAGATATATGAAATCTGCGACGCGATGGCTGTCGCTCGTGGCAGGATTTTTCCCATGGTATCAAAGCCTTCCGCGCGGAAGATCTGCATACCACCAACGCGCAACTCCGGCAAAAACACCATCGCGACAACAATGATACCGACACCGCCAATCCACTGCATAAGACCACGCCATAGCAACAGGCCTTTGGGCAGTTCGTCTAATCCAGAGATGACGGTTGAACCAGTTGTCGTCAGCCCAGACATGGCCTCGAAAAACGCATCGACAAAGCGCAATTCTGTCTCACCAAACATGAAAGGTAATGCGCCAAAAAGCGGTAGCGCAAGCCAAACACCCGTTGTCAGCAAAAAGGTCTGTTGGATGTTGAGACCTTCTTTAACGCCATTGGAACAGGCCAAAGCCACCAAGCCACCCACAAGGGAGGTGATCAATGCACTTTGTAAGAAAGCAGGCCAGTGCCCACGGGATTCGGCAAGGTCTACGAGCAATGGTAAGAGCATCGTCATACCAAGCATCATGACCAACAGGCCGATCACATATCCAACGGGGCGTAGGTCCAACATAGAGCGCAGGCTTGGCCGAGGCCCCCTTCCCTGTCAAGCATCCGCGCGCGTATTCCACGCGCAGACTGCTTTTGTGTGTTATGGATGTGTTAGATCATCATGCCGCGGAAAACGTGACGCGGGATGTCTTCGCGGCGCAGGCCTTTGGCGGCCAGCTGCGCGTCGCTCATATCCATGTAGTATTGTAGCTCAGCCGTTCGTGCACGGGCGTGGCCCATCTCTACAAGAGCATCCCAGATCGCAGAGCCGATGCGCTTTAGGAAAGATGCGGAAGAAGAGTTAGATGCGCTTGCTGCGCCGAAATCGAGAACTGCCATGTGAAACCTCACTACATGAATTACTGTTGTGAGTGATGTAGGCCCCAGGCTAAGTCATTGGTAGGGACGTAACTTTGTTTATTCTGCATTGCAGCATTGCGCTGATTGCATTGCTCTCGCCACGTTAACCAACGTGAAATAGGGTGCTGAACAACTTGGGGTCGATGCTGTTCGCAGCAAAGCTTGGCCCTTCGGTCAGGATGCTGACGGCGTCATGACTGTGCAAGCTTTCTTGATGTGATGCCACCACACGGAAATCACCAATCCGCTCATCTGTGAGCAATTGCTCACAGAAAAGACGCGCAGCATCCTCGACGAAGATGGGGTTAGCCGCGTTGAGTTCTGCAAAGGCTTGCTCGTCCTCGCGCTTAACCATGACTTGTGTTTCCGTCGGCACAGCGTTGCGACAATGGTCAATCAAATCCTCAAACCAGAGAATGGATTTACCGATCAATTCAACTGACACCCGCGCCACGGATCGTTGCGAATGTGGCGTTGCCAACTGCCCACGGGTGCTGCGCGCGTGTTCGCTTAGCTCCAAGGAACAAGGGCACGTTGACGAATACACGTAATCCACATGCATGAACTTCTGCCGAAACCCGTTCTTTTCCGTCATTTCCATTGAAATATCGTAATATTGATAGCCAGACAGGCCGGACCGCAGGCTCTCAATCTTTACAGGGAATGAAAAGCGCATCTGAAGCCGTGCATCGAAGCTCTCAAGATCGGATTTATAATCATCCAGCGCGGCTTCGATCACACCGAAGCTAAACGTTTCTTCTGCGCGTCGATAAAAGGTGCGCATGATGCGCGACATGTTGATCCCTTTTTTATCCGCTTCCAGACTGACCGTACCTGTTACAGAGGTCTCAAGTGTCAGATCACCGCCATGCTTGGTATGAAACAGGATGGGCAAGCGAAAATTCGAAATACCCACATGCTGGATGAGCTGCTTGGAGCCACGAATAAGCGAGCTTGGCCCGTTTTGAAGGTCTGGCAAGGTCGCCTTATAAGCAGAATCAACGACGAAATTTTCAGGATAGTCGTTAATGAGATCGGGGTATCCGTTGCTGCCAATCAAGGTCCTTAATTTTGGATCTAGTGCATTGAGCTCTTGCGGGCTTGCGCCGCGCGCCCAGCTTATCAGGGCTGTAAACGCAGCT
>JAHEGL010000019.1 GCA_024645145.1 Planktotalea sp. | reverse complement strand
GTGATGCGATTAATGTGGACGAAGTGGAAAGCGTTACCGCGATCCGCAAGCGTTTCGTGACGCCGGGCATGTCTTTGGGTGCGCTTAGCCCAGAAGCACATAAAATGCTCAACGTTGCGATGAACCGCATTGGCGCGCGCTCTGACAGTGGTGAGGGCGGTGAAGATCCCGCACACTTCGTGCCGGAGCCGAACGGCGACAATCCATCTGCGAAGATCAAGCAGGTGGCGTCGGGTCGCTTCGGTGTCACAGCCGAATATCTGAACCAATGTGAAGAGCTGGAAATCAAAGTCGCACAGGGTGCCAAGCCCGGTGAGGGTGGCCAACTTCCGGGCATGAAGGTCACAGACCTCATCGCACGTCTGCGTCACTCGACCAAAGGCGTGACGCTGATTTCACCGCCACCACACCACGATATCTATTCTATCGAAGATCTCGCGCAGCTGATCTACGATCTCAAGCAGATCAACCCGCGTTGTAAGGTGACGGTCAAGCTTGTTGCTTCTTCTGGCGTTGGTACGATTGCTGCTGGTGTCGCCAAGGCGAAGGCTGATGTGATCCTGATTTCTGGGCACAATGGCGGCACGGGTGCCTCCCCTGCGACCTCGATCAAATATGCGGGTTTGCCGTGGGAAATGGGCCTGACCGAAGCGCACCAAGTGCTTGCGATGAACAATCTGCGTGAGCGGATCACACTGCGCACAGACGGTGGTTTGCGCACAGGTCGTGATATCGTCATGGCTGCAATGCTCGGTGCTGAAGAATACGGTATCGGCACCGCCGCGCTGATTGCGATGGGCTGTATCATGGTGCGTCAGTGCCAGTCCAACACATGCCCCGTTGGTGTTTGTACACAGGACGAAGCGCTACGTGATAAATTCACTGGCAACGCAGACAAAGTGGTTAACCTGATCACGTTCTATGCACAGGAAGTCCGTGAAGTGCTCGCCTCTATCGGTGCGCGTGCCTTGGATGATGTGATCGGCCGCGCTGATTTGCTTCATCAGGTATCACGTGGGTCTGCGCATCTTGACGACCTCGATCTTAACCCGCTGTTGATCACGGTCGATGGTGCGTCTGACATCCAATATGACCGTTCGCGTCCGCGCAATGCTGTGCCTGATACGCTTGACGCCGAGATCGTGCGCGACGCTGCGCGTTTCTTGGAAGATGGTGAAAAGATGCAGCTGAGTTATGCGATCCAGAACACGCACCGAACCGTCGGTACGCGCGTCTCAAGCCATATCGTGAAGAACTTTGGCATGCGTAACACGTTGCAGCCAGATCATTTGACCGTGCATCTGAAAGGTTCTGCTGGTCAGTCGCTTGGTGCTTTCGCAGCGCCCGGTCTTAAGCTTGAAGTCAGTGGCGACGCCAACGACTACGTTGGCAAGGGTCTATCGGGCGGTACAATCGTTGTACGTCCACCGATGGCAAGCCCGCTGCGTGCGTGCAAGAACACGATCATCGGTAACACAGTGCTTTATGGTGCGACTGACGGCTTCTTGTTTGCAGCAGGTCGAGCGGGTGAGCGTTTTGCAGTGCGTAACTCTGGTGCAAGCGTTGTGATTGAGGGATGTGGCTCCAACGGGTGTGAATACATGACCGGTGGTGTTGCTGTCATTCTTGGATCAATTGGCGCAAACTTTGGCGCGGGCATGACGGGTGGTATGGCCTACCTTTATGACCCTGAGGGCCACGCACAAAACTTGATGAACCATGAAACACTTGTCACATGCCCTGTCACAACTGCGCATTGGGAGCGTCAACTCAAGATTTTGGTTGAACGTCATCATGCTGAAACAGGTTCGGTGCGCGCAGAGCAGATTTTGCAACACTGGGACTTGGAGCTGCGGAATTTTGTTCAGGTCTGCCCGATCGAGATGCTGAACAAGATCCCGCATCCGCTGGGCATCGAAGAGACAGCCGTTCCTGCGGAGTAAGCGCAACTGAAACAGATAAAACGCCCGAGGTTTCACTTCGGGCGTTTTGCTATTGTGAAGAGCGCTATAGAGTCCAGCTATGGCACGCGTAGCAAAGAAAAAACCTGCTCCGAAAAAGAAGAGCACGGTCAAGAAGAAGCGTTCAATCGCAGATTGGATCACGGCGACGCGCTTGTTCGTGCGGCGCTGGTTCTGGCGTGTGACGATACTAATATGCGCAGCAGTGCTGCTTTGGGTGTCGATCTATGTTTGGGTCAACCCGACCAAGACGCCTTACATGCGCTCCGAAGAGTTGCGCATCGGGGGAGACGTAGATGCTGAGTGGGTCCCCATTTCAGAAATCGCTCCGGTCATGGCACGCTCTGTCGTGGCAGCAGAGGATGCCAATTATTGTAATCACTGGGGATTTGACATGACTGCCATTCGTGCGGCTGTCGACAGTGGCGGTGCGCGCGGGGCTTCGACTTTGAGCCAGCAGGTCGTGAAGAACGTGTTTCTTTGGCATGGACGCAGCTACGTGCGCAAAGCGCTTGAAGCGGGTTTGACGCCATTGGTTGAACTGATTTGGAGCAAACAACGCATCTTGGAGGTCTATCTAAATATTGCTGAGTTTGATGAGGGTGTGTTTGGCGTTGAGGCTGCAGCACGGCACTATTTCGGTGTTGGACCCGAAAGTTTAAGCGCTACCCAGTCGGCGCGCTTGGCAGCTATTTTGCCGTCTCCTAAGAAACGCAGCGCCTCTCGTCCATCCAATTCTGTGCGCAAACGTACGCGTCAAATCATCGACGGCGCGGCCACGATCCGTCGTGATGGACGCGCAGCCTGTTTTGAGGATTGAACTTAAGCGCAATGCGGGGCATTCAGAGATGCACGTAATTTTTGAGTTAGACCCAAGTTCTATGGCCCGTCTGTATCACGTTCCCCTTTCTCCTTTTTGTCGCAAGGTCCGTTTGGTTCTCGCCGAGAAGAAGATTGACGTAGAACTGATCGAAGAGCGCTATTGGGAAGCGGACCCAGATTTTATGCGCCGTAATCCGGCGGGCAAGGTTCCGATCCTCAAGATGAACGGGCGGACGATGCCCGATAGCATGGCCATTTGCGAATACCTTGAAGAAAAGAATCCAACGCCGCCATTGATGCCAAGTAGTGCTGAAGGTCGCTATGAAGTGCGCCGTTTGGTGGCGTGGTTTGATGATAAGTTTCATCAGGAAGTCACATCCAAACTTCTTTATGAACGGGTGAATAAAAAGCTGATGAAGCAGGGCTATCCTGATAGCCGCAATGTGAAAGAGGGCGCGCGCGCGATCAAGTACCACCTTGATTACATGGCTTGGCTCCTGGATCATCGCCGTTGGCTCGCAGGTGATGCGATGTCGATTGCTGATTTCACAGCTGCTGCGCACTTGTCATCGCTTGATTATAGTTCCGACGTGGATTGGACGCGCTCTGATACGGTGAAAGACTGGTACGCGAAGATCAAATCGCGCCCTGCGTTCCGCTCTATCCTCTCAGATCAGGTGCCGGGGTTCCCGCCTTCTGCGCATTACAACGATCTTGATTTCTGATCTCAAATCCCGCCTTGTTTCGGAGGCACTTGAGATAGGGTTTGACGCCTGCCGCATTTGTCGCCCTTGGGATGTGCCGCAGGTTCCCGCGCGCTTGCAAACGTTTGTTGATGAAGGACGTCATGGCCAGATGGGTTGGATGGCCGAGCGCATGCATTGGCGAGGCAATCCAAACGCGCTTTGGCCAGAAGCGAAGTCCGTAATCATGTTGAGCGAGAGCTACGCACCTGAGCATGATCCGTTGGAGATTTTGCAGCACCCCGATCGCGGTGCGATATCGGTTTATGCACAAAACAAAGACTACCATGATCTGGTGAAAAAACGCCTGAAACGTTTGGCGCGTTGGCTGATTGCTGAGAGCGGTGGCGAGGTGAAGGTTTTTGTGGATACCGCGCCTGTTCCTGAGAAACCATTGGGTGCTGCCGCCGGACTAGGATGGCAGGGCAAGCACACGAACCTTGTAAGCCGACAGATGGGTAATTGGTTCTTTTTAGGCTCTGTTTTTACGACCTTGGATTTGCCAGCAGATGAAGCGGAAGTGGATCATTGCGGCTCATGTTCGTCGTGTTTGGATATTTGTCCGACCAAGGCGTTTCCAGCGCCTTATCAGCTCGATGCGCGTCGGTGCATTTCGTATTTGACGATTGAACATAAAGGACCTGTGGACGAAGAGTTGCGCGCGTTGATAGGCAATCGCATTTATGGGTGCGACGATTGCTTGGCAGTGTGCCCATGGAACAAGTTTGCGGTTGATGCCAGAGAGCTGCGCTACGCTGCACGTGAAGAGTTGCGTTCGCCACATCTTGCAGAATTGGCACGTCTTGATGATGCAGGATTTCGTGCGATGTTTTCAGGATCACCCATCAAGCGGATTGGGCGAGACAGATTTGTGCGCAATGTGCTTTATGCCATTGGAAATTCTGGACTGAAGGAGCTGCGTGTCGTGGCTCAGGATTTTACGGAAGATCCTGACGCAACTGTTGCGGATGCTGCGCGCTGGGCGCATGCGCGTTTGGTTTGAGACTGCGGGACGCTCCGCGGGGAGTTTATCTAGAAAAATGGAGCAGGGCGTGCCGCTTATAGGCGGGACGTGTCGCGTTTTGCTGGTATGGCACTTGTGAATTCAGGAGGCAGATCATGGCGCTTTTATTGGGTGTGGACACCGGCGGAACCTATACTGACGCTGTGCTTTTGCGCGATGAGCGTGACGTTGTTGCGTCTGCAAAATCACTTACGACAAAGCATGATTTATCTCTTGGGATAGGCCGCGCAATTGAGGCGGTGTTGGATGATAGTGGCGTTGATCCGAGTGAGGTTGCGATGGCATCTTTGTCCACAACCTTGGCAACGAATGCCTTGGTTGAGGGACAGGGCAGTCGCGTTGCCTTGATTTACATCGGTTTCAAAGAACGTGATCTGGAGACGCATGGATTGGGTGATGCGTTAAAGGGAGACCCTGCGCTAATTCTGGCAGGTGGACACAATCATGCAGGGGGCGAAGCGGCGCCGCTGGATATTCAGGCACTAGATGCCTTTTTAGAGACGCATTCAGATGTGTCTGCTTTCGCAGTTGCTGCACAATTTGCCACGCGCAATCCGGCGCACGAATTAGCGGTTATGGAACATATTTCGGACAAACTGGGTGCACCTGTAAGTGCGTCGCATCAGCTGTCAGCGAAATTGAATGGACCCAAACGTGCGATGACGGCCCTTTTGAATGCGCGCTTGATTGGGATGATTGACGGTTTGATCGGTTCTGCACAGGGTACGCTGAAGCGACTTGGCATTGATGCGCCGCTGATGGTGGTGCGTGGTGATGGGGCCTTGATAGGGTCTGATATGGCACGCAAAAGACCGATTGAAACGATCCTAAGCGGACCCGCTGCATCTATCGTTGGGGCGCGTTGGCTGACTGGGGCGGATCATGCGCTTGTCTCTGACATTGGCGGCACGACAACCGATATTGCTGTCTTGCGAGATGGACGTCCTGCGATTGATCCAATGGGCGCGCAGGTTGGCCCGTATCGCACTATGGTCGAGGCGGTGGCGATGCGCACGCATGGGCTTGGCGGTGACAGTGAGGTGCACTTCAAAAGCGAGGGTTTACAGGGTGGCGTCACGCTGGGACCGCGCCGCGTTGTGCCGGTCTCGCTTATCGCGTTGGATGCGCCAGAGGTGATTCACAAAGCGCTCGATGCGCAGATGCGCAGCACGGTTCCGAATGAACATGACGGGCGGTTCGTACGCGCCGTTAAGGGGCTGCGCACTGATGGATTAGGAGCACGCGAAATGGCGTTGCTTGCGCATATTGGTGAAACTGTTTTGCCAATGGCGCAGGCCCTGAAGAACCGGATTGAAGCGCAGGCCCTGAAGCGATTGGTGGAGCGGGGCTTGGTACAGATAGCAGCGCTGACACCAAGTGATGCCAGTCATGCACTTGGGCGCGTTGATGTTTGGGATAGGGAGGCGGCCAAGAAAGCGCTGGCTTTGATGGGGCGCCGGCGGACCGGCTCGGGCGATATGCTTGCGCCAGAGCCTGAAGCGATGGCGCAGCTGGTGATTGATCAGCTGACACATCAAACATCATTGGCGTTGTTAGAGACTGCATTTGCGGAAGAGGCGGAGAATTTTGGAGCGCCATCGGCAGAGCTGGCGCGGCATGTTCTGACGCAAAGGGGGCTGTCAGGGCATCGTGGATTGATGCGCATTGATACTGGGTTGAACTTGCCTGTTGTCGGTCTTGGGGCGTCTGCAACCAGCTATTATCCTGCTGTTGGCGAGCGCCTTGGCTGTCAGGCAATCTTGCCCGAACACGGGGGCGTCGCAAACGCAATTGGTGCTGTTGTTGGCCGCGTTACGATGCGTCGGCAAGGGACTGTGACTGCGCCAAGCGAGGGTTGTTTTCGCGTGCATTTTGAAACAGGGCCTGAGGATTTTGCGGAGAGCGCTTTGGCCTTGGCCGCGCTTGAGGCCCATCTTAGGGCCCAAGCACAAAACGATGCAGAAAATTCTGGCGCCCAAGACATCCATGTGCACGCAACCCGCGAGGTGAAGATGGCACAAGCGGAAGCACGTGAAGTGTTCATTGAAGCGGTCATCACAGTAGAGGCATCAGGGCGCCCGCGCATTGCAGTATAGCTCACAGCTTTGCGCGCAGAGTGAAATCATTCTTTGATTTTTACGCAAGCACCCCATTTAATGCTTCATAGACCAAGCAGGAGGATGCCATGGCTGACTATCGCAAAGATATGGATGTGATCGCAACGCTCGACCCGGAGCAGTATCGCGTAACGCAACAAAGCGGGACAGAGCGCCCCGGTACTGGCAAATACCTTGGGAATAAAGAGCCTGGGATTTATGTAGATATCGTTTCTGGCGAACCTTTGTTTGCCTCGTCTGACAAGTACGAAAGCGGGTGTGGATGGCCCTCATTCACCAAACCGCTGGTACATGAGTTTGTGGCTGAGTTAAGTGACACGACACATGGAATGGTGCGCACAGAGGTTCGCTCGGCTCATGGGGACAGTCACCTTGGGCATGTCTTTAATGATGGTCCCCCAGATCGTGGTGGATTGCGCTATTGCATCAATTCAGCGTCGCTACGGTTCGTTCACAAGGACGATATGGAGGGCGAAGGGTATGGCCAGTATCTAGATCAAGTGGAGGACGTAGCATGACAGCGCGCGCAGTTTTAGCAGGAGGGTGTTTCTGGGGTATGGAAGACCTGATCCGCAAGATGGATGGGGTCATTTCGACCAGAGTTGGGTACACGGGCGGTGACGTGCCAAACGCGACTTATCGCAATCACGGTACTCATGCGGAAGGGATTGAGGTGATCTATGACCCCGCGCGCATGACGTATCGTCGCTTGCTTGAATTCTTTTTTCAGATCCACGATCCGACCACGGAGAACCGTCAAGGCAATGATCGTGGCCTCAGTTATCGATCCGCTATTTATTATGTTGATGAAGAGCAGAAAGCGATTGCAGAAGACACGATTGCTGACGTGAATGCGTCCGGTCTTTGGCCCGGTGTCGTCGTGACAGAAATAGAGCCTGTGAGTGATTTCTGGGAAGCGGAACCAGAGCATCAGAACTATCTTGAGCGTATTCCAAACGGCTACACTTGCCATTTCGTGCGCCCAAATTGGACCCTGCCAAGACGCGCCGCTGAATAAAGCAGGTTTGGACAAATAACGCGCGCTCCCCTAGCCTTGGCTCAGGAAATGGGGAGCGCGCAACTTGGCTTTTGAGACCTATCTTATTTATCTCGCCGCGGTTGCCGTGTTTTTTGCAACGCCGCCTGACACAAGCCAGCTTCTGATCATTTCAAACAGCGTTCGATACGGGCTGCGCAAAAGCGTTTATACAATTGCCGGTGATCTTAGTGCGAACTGCCTGCAGATGACCGGCGCGGCCTTTGGGCTTGCGGCTGTGATCGCGACTTCTGCGACTGCGTTTAGTGTGATCAAATGGTGCGGCGTTCTCTATCTTGTATGGATCGGAGTTCGGCTTATCCGCTCAAGCGATGACGTGAGCGATGTGGGTGCCAACCGGTCAGGACAAGCGCTGCGCCTCTATCGGCAAGGCTTTGTGACGTCGATGGCGAACCCTTTTGCGGTCGTCTTTTTTGGCGCACTTTTTCCACAGTTCTTTGATCCTGCATCGGTTATTATGTCGCAGCTTCTGATCCTTGGAGTGACGTATCTGGTTGTGGATGGAGCGATTTTGGTCCTGTGGGGTTGGCTTGGTGCGCGCGCTGCATCTGCTTTGAAGCGGCATTCTTTCGGGTTGGTTAACAAGGTTTGTGGGACCCTTATGATTGCAGCGGCTGCTTTGTTGGGCCGTCAGGATTTTCAAACACGTTAGGTTGCTCTTCCCTTGTGCGCGTCAGAGGTATAGCCAGTTCCTATGTCTCCATTTACTGGCATTGCGCTTAAACTTGCTTCTGTTGTCTTGTTCGTCTCCATGACGGCCTTGATCAAGGCGAGCACAGATCATGTGCCAACGGGGCAGGCTGTTTTCTTTCGCTCTTTCTTTACGCTTCCGGTGATCTTCCTTTGGCTTGCGATGCGTCATGAGTTGAAGACGGGCCTTAAGACGCAGCGCCCTATGGGACATGTGTGGCGTGGATTGATTGGCGCTTGCGGAATGGGCTTTGGTTTTTCCTCCCTCGCGTATTTACCATTGCCGGATGTGACAGCGATTGGCTTTGCTGCCCCTTTGATGACGGTCATTCTGGCTGCTTTGATTCTGGGCGAACGACTGCGGGTTTATCGGATGTCTGCGGTCTTTTTGGGATTGATTGGGGTCGGGGTTATCCTGTCGCCACGCTTGTCCATCTTCTCAGGGGAAGCGATAAACACAGCGGCGCAAACAGGTGTCATTCTGGTGTTGGTGTCAGCCTTTTTTCGCGCATTGGCACAGATCCACATTCGCCGGCTCGCGCAGTCTGAAAGCACCGCGTCTATCGTGTTTTACTTTTCCATGACGACAACAACGCTGTCGCTGTTCACCATTCCGTTCGGCTGGGTCATGCCGGATATGTTCGTTATCGTGATGTTGGTCTCTGCGGGCGTGATTGGCGGGGTTGCACAGATCCTTATCACATCAGCCTACCGCTTTGCCGATGCAGCGGTGATTGCGCCATTTGACTATGCATCAATCTTGTTTGCGATGATTTTCGGGTATGCGTTCTTTGGCGACGTGCCGACTACACAGATGCTTATCGGCTCAGGCATCGTGATTTTTGCAGGCTTGTTGATCATTTGGCGCGAGCGTGCATTGGGCATCAAACGCGGCAACGCACGCCCGAACTTAACGCCACAAGGTTAACGATCAAAGATGCCCATCGCAGTGTAAAGCGGTGGCAGTAGCCATCGACGCTTTGTTCCAAACGGGAGTTTGGTTGGTATAGTCTGGACAACCTCGGGATAGGGCAACCGTGTATTTTTGTCTTGCACAAGATCAGCCAGAAGCGTGCCGCAATAGCTTGCCATTGCGACACCATTGCCATGATAGCTAAGGGACGCATACGCGCCGGGCATTTCTGGGACCGGGCCAGTAAAGGGCATCCCTTTGGCGTTCAAACAGACCAGACCTGACCACATATGTGGGGTCTCAACATGGGCCCAAGCAGGAAACATCTGTTCAAAATCAGATCGGATGAGGCGCTTGATTTTCGCGTCAGATCGCACATAGGCAAAGATGCCGCCACGCATCCCGAAAAGAAAACGGCGGTCTGGCATAAGACGAAAATAATGCAACAAATTTCGGCTATCAAAGGCCATCTGATCAGACGTCCAGCCGGCACTTGTAAGCTCTTCATCGGTAAGCGGGCGCGTGACGAGCACACTTGACTGCACAGGCATAAAGCGCGCCGCAAGCCAATCGGGGATATCTTCAGAAGAATAACCATTCGTCGCGATGATGATACGTTTAGCGGTGATACGACTCTTTGGGGTGTGAAGGGTGAATTGCGCGCCCTGCTCGATGCGGGTGACTGGGGAGTGCTCAAAAAACTGCGCGCCCGCGGTGCGCGCTGCCTCGGCGATGCCGAGGGCGTATTTCAAAGGGTTCAGGCCAAACCCAATAGGGGTTGTCAGTGCGCCATGAAAAGGACCTTCAAGACCGTGTTCGGACAATTCGCTTTTCGGGATCAAGATCGGCTCAACCCCGTAGCTTTCAGCGACCTCTTCGGCATGGTGCTTTAAGGTCGCCCAACGTTTTACTTTGTGGGCAAGAAGTGTCTCGCCATTAGAATGGGTGTCAGCGTTGATTTTGTGACGCAGCAATAGATCTGCAACATGGGAAATCGCGTCTTTCTCAGCGGTCCGCCAAGCGTGGCGCGCATCAGTACCGAACGCTTTGTCGATCTGTGCATTGCCAAGAATGCCACTGCCCAAACAGCAGAATCCACCATTGCGACCAGAGGCACCCCAACCAATGGTCTGTGCATCGAGTAAAGCGACATCAACGCCGTCTTCGGCCAGATGCAGCGCGGCGTTCAGGCCTGTGAATCCGCCACCGATGATGGCGATGTCTGACTGATGCGTGCCCTGCAGTCGAACGCCTTCAAATGGTGCGACTGTCGTGCTCCAGAAGCAGTCTCGACGCACATCTTCGCTGTAGGCGAGGGGTTCATAAATCCGCTTCATCCGCGCGCAGCGGCTTGTTCGTCGCGTTGCTGTTTCAAACTGGCTTGTTTCGAGATCAGAGATGCGCTGATCACCCCAACTGTGACGATGGCGATCATGATCGTGGATAGCGCGTTGATTTCGGGGCTCACGCCAAGGCGCACGGCGGAGAATATCTTGATCGGGAGCGTCGTCGCGGAAGGACCAGCCGTGAAGCTGGCGATCACGAGATCGTCGAGGCTAAGTGTGAAGGCGAGGAGCCAGCCAGAGATAACAGCAGGCGCAATAATGGGGAGCGTTACGAGCCTGAAGGCTTGCCAAGGCGAGCACCCAAGATCGAGCGCTGCCTCTTCGAGCGAGCGATCGAATGAGACAAGGCGCGAAGACACAACGACCGAAACGTAGCACATTGCAAAGGTTGTATGTGCGAGGACTATTGTCAGAACGCCGCGATCTAATCCAATCCCGATGAACAAAAGGAGCATTGAAAGACCTGTGATGACTTCGGGCATTACCAGTGGTGCATAGATCATCCCCGAAAAGAGCGTGCGCCCTTTGAAACGGTTCGCACGGACCAAGACGTAGGCGGCCATTGTGCCCAAAACGGTCGCCAGCGTTGAGGAAAAGATAGCGACTTTGATCGTGACCCAAGCTGCGTTCAAGAACGCTTCGTTCTGGAGGAGTTCGCCGTACCACTTGATCGAAAAGCCTGCCCATACGGTCACAAGCTTACTCTCGTTGAACGAATAGATGACGAGGATGACCATAGGCAGATAGAGGAACGTGAAGCCAAGGGTGAGGGCGGTGGCGTTGAACCATGAGAAACGCTTCATGTTTTTATGCCTTGTGTTGGTCGAATGCTAAAGCATCCGATCCAAGCGGGGGCGCTGCCCCCGCACCCCCGGGATATTTTTGGAAAGAGGAAGGGGGGCGTTTTCAATGACCTTCTGCCTCGCGCTGTTTTTGTTCGTTGCGTTGGAACAGGATGATCGGGATGATGAGGATGAGCAGTAGGATGATTGCGACTGCCGATGCGACGGGCCAATCGCGGTTGTTGAAGAATTCTTCCCATAGAACTTTGCCGATCATCAGCGTTTGTGAACCGCCGAGGAGTGAGGGGATGACGAATTCACCCAGCGTCGGGATGAACACGAGGAAACACCCTGCAATGATGCCAGTTTTGCTGAGTGGCACAGTGACCAGCCAGAAGGCGGAGGTGCGCGAGCAGCCGAGGTCTTCTGCGGCTTCAAGCAAGCTGTCGTCCATCTTCTCTAGTGCCGAATAAATCGGTAGGATCATGAAGGGCAGGTACGTGTAGACGATGCCGATGTAGACGGCTGTGTTGGTGTTGAGGATGGTGAGTGGCTCTTGGATGAGGCCTGTCCATAGCAAGAATTGGTTCAGTAGACCTTCGTTCGAGAGGATCCCCATCCATGCGTAAACACGGATGAGGAAGCTGGTCCAGAATGGGAGGATCACGAGCATCAGTAGGGTGGGCCGCCATTCGGGTGCTGCGCGCGCCATGGAATAGGCGATGGGGTAGCCAATAAGGACCGTAAAGAAAGTCGAAATCAGTGCGATCTTGAGGCTGGAGAGATAGGCTTTCCAGTAAAGATCGTCTGTCGTGAGAAACTCGAAATTCTCGAAATCGAGCTCTGCAAAGAAGCTGGTTATGGCGCTCCATCCGCCAGCGATATCGAGCTGAGGTGCGTAGGGTGGAATCGCCAATGCAGTATCACTGAGTGATATTTTCAGCACGATCAGAAACGGTATGAGAAAGAGCGCAAGAAGCCACAGATATGGGATTGCTATAAGGGAAAATCGGCGCATATCAACGCTCCAACAGGACACCAGCGGTGTCCGTGAAGCTTACCCAAACATTGTCTTCCCACGTGATATCACGGCGCGCGAGACGACGTGAGTTTGCCATCTGGGCTTTGACCATTTGCCCACCTGTGAGTTCAACGTGATAGGTGGACACGTTACCGAGATAGGCGATGTCGATCACTGTACCTTGCAGCGCATTTGGCGCGTCGGGTTTGGTTCTGGAGATGTTGAGCTTCTCGGGCCGAATGGCGAAAGTGAGTGTCTTGCCGTCCTGTGCCTCATCGCCGTTACTTACGATTATCGCGGGATGTTCTGTGGACCAGTTGAGCGCGATGCCGCCTTCTGGGGTACTTGCGCTTGCAGGCGCAGTGCTCAGTTCTTGCGCGCTGGGCGGGGGGAGCTGTTTGATGGGTTCAATGCGCTCGCCAATGATGGGTGAGAGGCGTTTATCGTGAATCCACTCGCCAAATTTGTTTGGCTGCGGTCGCGGTGTATCATCGATAATGATCTCGGTAGTTTGCTCTGGTTCAACTTCTTGTACAGGTGCGTTTGAGGTGCGCAATTCGCCCTGACCCTTGATCAGGTTCACATCCCCGATGAAATCGGCAACGTAGGTGGAATTAGGTGCCTCATAGATCGCATCTGGCGTGGCGACCTGAATAATACGACCTTCGTCCATCACGGCGACGCGAGACGCGACGGTCATTGCTTCTTCCTGATCGTGAGTAACGATCACAAAGGTTGTCCCAGTTTTTTCCTGAATATCCATCAGCTCGAACTGCGTGTCTTGGCGCAGTTTCTTGTCGAGCGCTCCGAGAGGTTCATCGAGCAGCAAGAGCTTGGGCGCCTTGGCAAGCGAGCGTGCAAGGGCGACACGCTGGCGTTGGCCGCCGGAAATCTGATGCGGCTTGCGCTGGGCGAATTTTTCCAAACGCGTGAGTTTGAGCATTTCGGTCACGCGAGCATCAATCGCACCTTTTGCCATGTCTGCGCGACGCAAACCGAAAGCGATATTTTCATAAATGGAAAGATGCGGGAATAGCGCGTAGCTTTGGAACATCATGTTCACTGCGCGCTTGTTGGGTGGGACATTGTTCATGTCCTGACCTGCGATTTTGATTGTGCCGGAAGTGGGTGTTTCAAAGCCGCCAAGCATCCGCATCATCGTTGTCTTGCCACAGCCGGACGGGCCAAGTAGGGCGAAGAATTCTTTGGCGTAAATGTCTTGCGTAAGATCGTCGATGGCAATGAAGTCACCAAACCTTTTGGTGACGTTCTTGAATTGGATCAGTGGAGACTCGTTATGGTCGTTCCAAGGTTCAAAGACCGTTTCTTGAGCCATTCAACTATCGCTTTCATTTTGATCGAGTTGCACGAAATAATCGCCTTTGGTTTTCCGCAGAACAACTGGGTGACGATTGCTGGCTGTTAGAACCGCTTTCAAGCCTGTCATATTACTTGGCTCATCAACGAGAAAGACAAAACCCTTTGGAGAAATTTGTGGAATTAACCGAGCTAACACATCGCGATGGGCTTGCTTTGGAAGCATGTGCAGCGTGCGATCACATAACAGAACGTCGAACATCTCGGATGTCGTCCATTCGGTTAAATCACCGACCACACCCTTTACTGACAGTCCTTCAGCGGTGGCACTGTCTTGCATCGCTTTTATGCCCGCAGGTGCATAGTCCATGCCAATTACATGATGACCGAGTCGTGCAAGTGTAAGTGCATCGCGACCTTGGCCGCATCCGATATCTAAAAAGCGACTTTCGTCTGGGACATGCTGACGAATGCTCGCGTGTAAGGGCGCGTAGGGTGCTCCCAATGCATCGGGTTCTTGCTCAAATAGCGTATTGTAATCTGTCAATAACTTAACCTTGAAAGGACCTGCGCCAAGATGATGGCGCAGGTAAGCTCTTTTAGATGCCGGACTTGATCTTGGTCCATAGGCGCGTGACGACACGTTGCACTTTTGGTGCATAAGGCGATGTCGTGAACAGGTTTTCTAGCGTTGCCGCATCGGGATAGATCGCAGGGTCGCCGACCACGTCTTCCTCAAGCAAGGGCTGGGACGCGAGGTTGCCGTTGGCGTAGTACACGTAGTTCGACGCATCCGCCATGTTCTGCGCGTCCATGATGAAGTTCAGGAACGTGTGCGCGGCATCCGGGTTTGGCGCATCCGCTGGGATTGCCATTTGGTCAAACCACATCTGCGCGCCTTCTTTGGCCGCGTTGTATGCGATTTCGACACCATTGTCCGCTTCAGCCGCGCGATCACGCGCTTGGAGAATGTCACCGGACCAGCCGATCGCCACGCAAATATCACCGTTGGCCAGCGCGTTAATGTACTCAGAGCTGTGGAATTTCTGAATGTAGGGACGCACTGCGGTTAGGACTGGCTCAACCTTGGCGATGACATTGGGGTCCTGACTGTCAGGATCTTCGCCGATGTATTTCAGCGCCATAGGGATCATTTCGGCAGGAGCATCGAGCATGTGAACGCCGCACTCCGCAAGTTTGCTCATGTTGTCGGGGTTCAAGACCAATTCAAGGCTGTCGATTGGCGCATCCGCACCAAGGATTTCTTGGACCTTGCCAACATTCACACCAATGCCAGTGGTGCCCCACATGTAGTTGATGGAATACGCGTTGTCTGGGTCGTACTGCTCTGTGCGCGAGGACACGACATCCCACATGTTGGCCATGTTTGGCAGCTTGGACATGTCGAGCTTTTGGAATGCGCCCGCTGTGATCTGGCGCTGTAAGAACGTGCCAGACGGGACAACCACGTCATAACCGGAGCCACCCGCGAGCATCTTGGTTTCCAAGAGTTCGTTGCTGTCGAACACGTCATAGATAAGTTTGATACCTGTCTCAGCTTCAAATTTCTCTAGCAGCGCTTCGTCGATGTAATCTGACCAGTTGTAAACGCGAACTTCTTCGGCCGTCGCGCTGGCTGCGATTACAGCAAGGCTTGCGCTGGCGAGCAATAGTTTCTTCATATGTAGAACTCCCTAAGACTTATTTGGGCTGTTTGGTTGTGAGGACAGCAGTCTGGGAAATATTGTTTTCATGCGCTTGAAAGAGTCGCAAGTTTTTATTGCTTTGATTGACTTGCTGTAAACGCTTCATATGGTGCACTGGACTTCGGTTGCCCAAAAAAGGAGCGCTTTGATGAACGCGATTACCAACCATATGCCCACAGCAGAATTGCAAGCGATTGATGCGGCTCATCATATGCATCCTTTCACGACTGGTGATGAGATCGCGACCAAAGGTGCACGGGTGATCACCGGTGCCAATGGCGTGATGCTGCGCGATTCTGATGGCAATCAGATTTTGGATGCGATGGCGGGCCTGTGGTGCGTCAACATCGGCTATGGCCGTGAAGAGCTGGCAGACGTCGCCGCGCGCCAAATGCGCGAACTGCCGTATTACAACACGTTCTTTATGACGACCCATGTGCCTGCGATTGCCTTGTCCCAGCGTTTGGCGGAGCTTGCGCCCGAGGGCATGAACAATGTGTTCTTTGCCGGTTCTGGATCAGAGGCTAATGACACCAACATCCGCATGGTGCGCACCTATTGGGACATGAAGGGTAAGCCGAGCAAGAAAGTGATTATTTCGCGTCACAACGCGTATCATGGCTCTTCTGTTGGCTCAGGTTCGCTTGGTGGGATGAGCGGCATGCATGCGCAAGGGGGGATGCCAATTCCTGATATTCACCACATCGGTCAACCGAATTGGTGGGCAGAGGGCGGTGACATGACGCCTGAGGAGTTCGGCCTGAAGCGCGCGCAAGAGCTTGAGCACGCGATTGAGCAAATGGGCGAAGATCGCGTTGCCGCCTTTATCGCAGAGCCTGTGCAGGGGGCAGGTGGCGTCATTGTGCCGCCCTCCACCTACTGGCCCGAAATTCAGCGGATTTGCGACAAGTACGAAATTTTGCTGATCGCGGATGAGGTGATCTGTGGTTTTGGTCGCACGGGTGAATGGTTTGGCTCTACGACCATGGGCATTCGTCCCGATATTATGACCATCGCGAAGGGGTTGAGTTCTGGCTACCAGCCGATTGGCGGTTCAATCGTCAGTGATGAGATCGCGACGGTCATCAATTCGGGAGAGTTCAACCATGGGTACACCTACTCGAGCCATCCTGTTGCGTCTGCCGTTGCTTTGGAAAACCTGCGCATCTTGGACGAAGAGGGGATCGTGACGAAGGTGCGAGAAACCACGGCACCTTACCTCAAAAGCAAATGGGAGTCGCTGCTGGATCATCCATTGGTGGGCGAAGCGAAGATTGTTGGGATGATGGGTTCCATCGCTCTGACCCCTCACAAAGAAAGCCGAGCAGCGTTCAAGTCGGACACAGGTACTGTCGGTTTCATTTGCCGTGAGCGGTGTTTCGCGAACAATCTGGTGATGCGCCATGTGGGCGATCGTATGATCATTTCGCCACCTTTGGTGATCAATGAGTCGCAGATTGATACGCTTATGGAACGCGCGGTGCAGTCGTTGGACGAATGCCACGCGATTTTGAAACGCGATGGACTTATGGTATCAGGCTAGAGACTTCCAAAAAGTGATCTTGTCATCGCCTTTGCCGCAAAAATCGCGAATGCGGGCTTCTTCTGAATACCCTGCATTCGCATAAAACAGACGGGCACCAGCATATGCGTCGGTGCTATAGGTATCCACAATCATCACCCGCGCAGCTTGCTCTTGCAGTTCCGCTTCCATCTGCGCAACCAACCCACGACCTATGCCTTGGCGCTGCACCTCTGGCAGCACTGCTAGGGCAAGCATGTTCCATGTGCCCTCTGCCATTTGCTCTGGCACGGTATAGCAAAATCCGATCGCACGGCAGTTGTTCTCGCAGGTCAACCACAGTTCTTCATTATCGCCATTGAGAAAACCACTGAGCATGTCTTCCAGCAGATCGCTCTGAAAAAGCTTGGTGTGATTCAGCACATCTTTAAGGTCATTGATATCGCCAGGCTCAGTGTAACGGATGTCCATGGATGCGCACTTTCATTCATTAAAGTCAGGCTGCGCGGACCTTAGAGCCATGTGAGCAGAAGTGTAAATGCGTAGACACCCGTTTTGTGTTGATCCGTGACGCTGCGTTCCACTGTGCAAGAACGTGGTGACGTAGCGCGACGCTTACGGCAAGCTGAGCCTTAAACATTCAAGGATACGAAAATGGGAGAGATGATATGAAACAAGCAGTGATCGTATCGACCGCGCGCAGTGGTTTGGCAAAGTCATTCCGCGGCTCTTTAAACATGACACATGGTGCAACGTTGGGCGCACATTCGGTGGAGCACGCGGTAAAGCGCGCGGGCATAGACCCCTCCACAGTTGAAGATGTGTTGATTGGATGTGCGACGCCTGAGGGCGCGACAGGTGGCAATATTGCGCGCCAGATTGCATTGCGTGCGGGCATGCCAGAAAGCGTTTGTGGGGCAACAGTGAACCGTTTTTGTTCAAGCGGTTTGCAAACAATCGCGATGGCGGCACAGAGCATTCAGAACGGCGCTGGGCCGATGGTTGCTGGCGGTGTTGAAAGCATCTCTTTGACGGGCAATCATAGCGTGCCAAGCCGTGATGCATGGCTGAAGGAGCATATCCCGTCTGTCTATATGACGATGATCGAAACCGCAGATATCGTGGCACAGCGATATAATGTCAGCCGTGAAGCGCAAGATGAATATGGCTTGCGGTCACAGCAACGCATGGCAGCAGCGCAAGCAGCAGGCAAGTTCGTGGATGAAATTGTTCCGATGAGCGCGACTATGGGTGTGAAAGACAAAGAGACGGGAGAAATCTCGCATCATGAGGTGATGGTTGATCGCGATGAATGCAATCGCCCGACAACAACGCTTGATGGGCTGAATGGTCTGAACCCCGTGCGCGAAGGGGGTTATGTAACAGCTGGAAACGCATCTCAGCTGTCCGATGGCTCTGCTGCTGTCGTATTGATGGATTCGAGCGAGGCGGAAAAGCAAGGCATCGAACCGCTTGGCGCATTCAAGGGGTTTGCCGTTGCAGGCTGTGCACCTGATGAGATGGGCATCGGCCCTGTATTTGCTGTTCCGCGTTTGTTGGAGCGTCACGGATTAAAGGTCGATGATATCGATTTGTGGGAACTGAACGAAGCCTTTGCGTCCCAAGCGCTTTACTCGCGGGACCGTCTTGGAATCGTTGATGAGAAGTGCAACGTCAATGGTGGCTCTATCGCGATTGGACACCCGTTCGGCATGAGCGGCACACGTATGACGGGCCACCTGTTGCTTGAGGGCAAGCGACGCGGCGCTAAGTTAGGCGTCGTCACGATGTGTATTGGCGGCGGCATGGGGGCTGCGGGCCTGTTTGAGATTTACTAAGGAGCGACACGATGGATTTGAGCTACACCAATGAAGAACTTGCATTCCAAAATGAGGTGCGCACGTTCCTTTCAGAAAAACTGCCCACAGCGATGTCCGAAAAGGTGCGCCTGGGGAAAGGTCTTTCGAAAGACGATATAGAAGAGTGGCATAGCATTTTGAATGAGCGCGGTTGGCTGGCGCAGAACTGGCCCAGTGAATTCGGCGGTGCTGAATGGGATGCTGTGCAGCGCCATATTTTCGAGGAAGAGTCGAGCCTTGCCAATGCGCCACGTATCGTGCCCTTCGGTCTGGCGATGCTTGCGCCGGTTTTGCAAAAGTTCGGTTCTCAAGAGCAGTGCGATTATTGGTTGCCGCGTATCCTGAGTGGCGAAGATTGGTGGTGTCAGGGATATTCTGAGCCGGGTGCTGGCTCCGATCTTGCATCGCTCAAAACCCGTGCTGTGCGCGAAGGGGATCACTACATCGTCAATGGCCAGAAAACGTGGACGACCCTTGGCCAGCACGCAAACATGATTTTCTGCCTCGTGCGCACGAATACCGAAGTGAAGAACCAAGAGGGCATTTCGTTCCTTTTGATCGACATGGATACCCCCGGTATCGAGGTCCGCCCGATCATCTTGCTTGATGGCACGCATGAGGTGAACGAGGTATGGTTTACTGATGTGAAAGTCCCTGTTGAGAACCTTGTCGGTGAAGAAGACAAGGGCTGGACTTACGCGAAATATCTGCTGACCCATGAACGTGCGAATATCGCTGGAGTAGGGTCGTCCAACGCGGGCCTTGAGGCGGTCAAACGGATGGCCAAGGCAGAAATGGCTTGTGGCAAACCGCTGGCTGAGAACCCGCATTTTGCTGCGCGCGTTGCGCAGGTTGAGATTGATCTAATGGCCATGTCACTCAGCAATCTACGCATCATCAGCAAGGCGGCCAAAGGTGGTGCGCCAGGTTTAGAAGCGTCAATGCTCAAGATTTCAGGCACCGTCATTCGCCAAGAGATCAACGATCTCGCACGTCGCGCTGCGGGCATGTATGCGTTACCGTTTGCATCCGAAGCGGTGGAAGGGTCGAACCAGCCAGAGTTGGGACCAGAGCATTCCAGACCTGTTGCGGAGCAGTACTTCAACAATCGCAAAATTTCGATCTTTGGTGGCTCTAACGAGGTGCAACGTGAGATCATCGCCAAGACAACGCTGGGGAGAATGCAATGAACTTCGAGCTGACAGAAGAGCGGCAAATGCTGCAAGACACACTGCGTCGTTTCCTACGAGACCGCTATGATGTGCCAACGCGCAACGCAATCCTGGAAAGCGAAAGCGGGATGAGCAGCGACATTTGGAACCAGATTGCGGAGCTTGGCGTGCTTGGTGCGTTGTTCACTGAGGAAGATGGCGGCTTCGGCGGTAAGGGGTTTGACATCGCAGTTGTCTTTGAAGAATTGGGCCGCGCCGGTGTTGTGGAACCTATTTTGGAGACTTGTATTCTTGGCGGCGGACTAATCGCAGCGCTCGGAAACGAGACACAAAAAGCGCTGTTAGAGTCTATTATCGGTGGTGAGACCCGTCTCGCACTGGCGCACGGTGAACCCCGTGCACGCTATGACCTCAATCGCGTCGAAACACGTTGTGACGCAGGCAAGTTGAATGGGCATAAGTCTATGTCGCTTGGCGCGCCTAATGCGGAGCATATTATTATTTCTGCGCGTGAAAGCGGTGCGGTGGACGACAATGATGGTATTTCTCTTTTCTTAGTGCCTGCTTCTGCGCTCGATCTGCGCAGCACGCCTATGATGGGCGGTGGCATGGCGGCTGACATCTGGCTTGAGGATTTGAGTGTCGCTGACGACATGCGTCTTGGTCCTAAAGGGGCTGCTTTGCCCTATTTAGAGTCTGCTTATGCCGCTGCAATTACAGCGACGTGCGCGCAAACTTTGGGTGCTATGGAGACGGCAACACGCCTCACAACCGAGTATCTGCAAACGCGCAAACAGTTTGGTCGCCCGATCGGAACATTCCAAGCTTTGGCGCATCGACTTGCCGATATGCTGGTTGAGCTGGAACAAGCACGCTCTGCCGTGATTGGCGTCGCTGGGTACCTCGAAGCAGACCCTAAATTGCGCGATAAGCACGTAAGCATGGCCAAGAACCTGATGGGTCGGATCGGTCGCCAGATTGCTGAAGAAAGCATCCAGATGCATGGCGGCATCGCGATGACGCAAGAGTTTGAGCTCGCACATATCGCCAAACGTATCATCATGGCGGATCATTTCTTTGGTGATGTAGATCATCATCTTGAGCGCTTTATTGGATTGAGTGCTGCATAGATGATCACGCAGATCAGAGACGAAACAGGCACGCAGCGCCTTGTCGGGTATGTGGTTGAAGTCGGCCACCCCGACGGCTGCGCGCGCTGTTGGCTTGATCTGGATGAGCGGCATTTGAACCGTCATAACGCACTGCATGGCGGGATCGCGACGATGCTTATGGACAGCGCGAGCGGAGCG
>JAHEGL010000404.1 GCA_024645145.1 Planktotalea sp. | reverse complement strand
TGGCCGCGATTTGCCTGCTGAGTTGCGAAAATAAGTACGCTCAGAGAAAGCTGGCCAGCTGTTAGCGCAACCCTGATTGCGTCAAAGCGGTAGCTCGCTTAAACGCAAGCAAATTCAATGAAAACAAGGTAATCACATGACAAATCCACAAATGGCTGAGAAAATTCGCGCAGGTAACGGCTTTATCGCTGCATTGGATCAGTCAGGTGGATCAACGCCAAAGTCCTTGCGCCTGTATGGTGTTCGAGACGCGCAATACAACACTGATGCAGAGATGTTCGATCTGATCCACGGCATGCGCGCGCGTATCGTGTCTTCGCAAGCCTTCACGGGTGAGCGTGTTATCGGTGCAATATTGTTTGAAATGACAATGGATCGCGAGATTGATGGCAAGCCGTCAGCGAAGGCCCTTTGGGAAGACAATGGCGTGGTGCCGTTCCTGAAGATCGATAAAGGGTTGGAGGACGTCGCAAATGGTGCGCAGGTCCTCAAACCAATGCCTGTGCTTGACGAATTGCTAAAGCGCGCTGTCGAGAATGGTATCTTCGGCACGAAAGCGCGTTCTGTGATCAGTGCGGCTAATGAGACAGGCATTCGTAGCGTTGTGCAGCAGCAATTTGAGGTGGGCAATCAAGTATTGGCGGCCGGCCTTGTGCCAATCATCGAGCCTGAAATAACCATTGATATCGCAGATAAGGCCGAAGCCGAAACCATCCTACTTGCAGAAATCACAAAAGCTTTAGACACCGTGCCAGCGGGCGAGCAAGTTATGTTAAAGCTCACGCTGCCAGAAGTGCCAAATACCTACAAATCACTCTGCGATGATCCCCGTGTGATGAAAGTTGTCGCATTGTCAGGTGGATATGATCGTGCGGAAGCGAACCGTCGGTTGGCGCAAAACACCAATATGATCGCAAGCTTCAGCCGTGCTTTGACAGAAGGTTTGTCATTTGAGCAATCGGATGCAGAATTCAATGCAACGCTTGATGCAACGATTGCAGACATTCATGCTGCCTCGGTGGCTGGCTAAGCCATCAGAACACGGCCAGATCGAACGCACACAGGGTCAAAGCTAAACGAAAGTTTGGCGAAATCTTTTAATACGCTTTTCGTGCTGATTTGATATGCCCAAGCATGGCTTGCACCTTCTCCGCACGGTGCAAGTCTACGTGCGTGACCAGCCAAAGCGGGATGACCCACGACTTGTTTGGCGCGAGCACACGCTTAAACGCTGGTGACGCCTGCGCCTCATGTTCCGCTAAAAAGCCCATGCCAATTCCACTGGCCACTGCAGCAGAGTTAACTTCGAGATCACGTGACGACAGCGCGATCATCTCTGGGCGCACGTGTTCATTGATCCATGGGCGAAATGGCAAACGACTATCATTTGCGGGTGGGACAACGAATTGATGGCCCTCCAGTTCGCTTTCATCTTTTGGAAGGCCAAGACGCTCGATGTAGTTGTCATGCGCATAAAGATTGAAATAGACGCGAAAAAAGTTGCTCACCACATAGTCTGAATGATCAGGTTTCGCTCCTGCGCGCAGGGCGATGTGCGCTTCTCCGTATTCTAGCCGTGCAAGATCTTCACTTGCATCAATCTGCACCACACAGTTGGGGTTTGATGCTCTGAAATTTGCAATGGCGTCGATGAGCAAACCAGTGAACGGCGCGGGGATCGCGAGTTTGATCTCACCAGTGATTGCCGCCTTGGCCCCTGCCACACGCCCTGCAAGATCATCCGTCAGTTCTTTGGTTTTTTGCGCGACCCTCAGCACGTCCTCCCCAAGTTCAGTAAGCGTGTAGCCGCGCGCGTGACGAATGAAGATCCGTCCCCCCAACTCTGCCTCAAGAACATCAATGTGACAGTTCACAGTCGCGCGGTGGAAGCCAAGCGTGTCGGCCGCAGCGCTGACAGTGCCCAACTTCGCAACTTGATATGCCGTGCGCAGCTCTGTCCATTTGTCCATCGTTCATATGCTCTCTTTATGCGCATCAATTACGTAAAGTCGCGTGTAGTGCGCGCCATCAATACAACTATCAGATGAGAGAAGATTCTCAACGTCGCAAATGGCCGTGACCAAGTACGACAGGGTCGGCCCTGCAACGGCATGAGCCCACATTCCCGGTCAATTGTGACAGCTGTGAATATGACGAAACGGCACGGGCATGTCGCAGCGTTGTGGAGTTGTAAATTGCCGCCGCAAATGGCAACACGTTGATCAAATTAAATACATTCAGATCGAGACAACGCAAATGAGCAGCAAAATAGAAACCTTAAAATCTAACATGCTTTTGCCCGCAATCGCAGCACCGATGTTTTTGGTTTCAAACCCAGCGACTGTGATTGCGGCCTGCAAGTCAGGCGTAATGGGGTCCTTTCCTGGACCCAATGCGCGTACAACGGCAGATTTGCGCGATTGGCTCAGCGAAATTACAAGTGCTGTTGATGAACACGATGCGCCTTGGGCGATGAACATGATCACCCACAACAGTTATGGCCGCTTTGACGAGGAATTGGCGCTGGTCGAAGAGTTTCAGCCCGATTTGGTTATTACGGCGCTTGGAGGCCCACACCGCGTGACAGAACAAGTGCATGCGTATGGCGGCATGGTCTTTGCCGATGTCACCTCCCCCAAATTTGCGAAAAAGGCGTTGGAAAAAGGCGCTGATGGCTTGGTCCTTGTTTGTACTGGGGCTGGCGGACACACGGGGCATTACGCGATGTTGCCGTTCATCGAGGAAGTGCGCAGCTTCTTTGATGGGCCTTTAATTGTAGGTGGCGGCATTGGAACAGGCCGCGCCATTCGCGCGGTTGAAAATCTTGGTGTGGATTTCGCCTATTTGGGCACGCGGTTTTTGGCGGCACAAGAAACGATGATCCCGCAAGCCTACCGTGAGATGGTGCGGCAGAGCACGATGGAAGATCTGATTGCGTCAAAGGCGATCACCGGTGCGCTCGGCAATTGGATGCGCGCCAGTGTCGAGGCCGCAGGCGTATCACTCGACGACATGAACACGGCTGCAACATTGGACTTTTCTGGTGACATGCATGAAGGGTCCAAAGCATGGAAACATGTTTGGAGCGCGGGCCAAGGCGTGGGCGGTGTGACTAAGGCGGAAACAATCGCTCAAATCGTGGCGCAGCTCGCGGACGAATACGATCACGCAGTCGCACAGCAAAGCCGAGGCAGCCGTTTTGGCAATGCCGCTAAAGCAAATACTTAAGACGAGGTTTACAACATGAGCATCAGCCCAGAAGAAACCCAAATCATCAAATCCATTTTGCAACACTGCGAAGATGGCACAACTGATATGCAGCCAGAGCTCATGCGCAACCCGGTCACCACCTACACCGACCCAGAGATCAACGCGCGCGAGATTGAAACGCTGTTTCGTAAATTTCCGATTATAATGGGGCATTCAAAGCAGTTGCCTGACGCTGGCTCTTACATCACCAATGACGAGCTAGGCGTGCCGCTTTTGATCACGCGCAACAAAGACGGCCAAGTCAAAGCTTTTGTGAACGTGTGTCGCCACCGCGGTGCGCGTCTCACGGATAGCCCTTGTGGCCATGCTAAGACCCTTTCTTGCCCTTATCACAAATGGACCTATGATCTAAACGGAAACCTTCGCGGCCTGCCCCACGCCGCGGGCTTTGGTGATATCAAAAAACAAGAGCTTGGACTGGTCGAGTTGACAGCCTTCGAGCGCTTTGGTCTGATATGGGTACGCCCATCCGTCAGTGATGAGCCACTCGATCTGGATGCCTGGATTGCCCCGATGAGCGAGCAATTTCAATCACTTGGCCTTGAGGATCACGTCGTTTATCGGGAATGGTCGCTAGATCGTAAAATGAACTGGCATCTGGCACTTGAAGGGTTTCAAGAAAGCTATCATTTCTGCGGTGCGCACGAACATACAGCCTGTGCGGGCTATCTAGACAATCAGTCCATCTGGCTCGACAAATATCCCCACGTACGTCACGCGGTCCCCCTTCCGAAAGTCATGGACTTGAAGGATCAAGACCCGGAAAACTGGGACTATCGTGGCAATTTCCTAACGCAAAACTACGTGTTTCCATGCAATTACATACAAGTGATGACGGATCATGTCTATATTCACACGATTATTCCAACGGGCGTAGATAGCTGCATCTTCAAATGCATTATGCTGATCCCCGAAGCGCCACAAACAGAAAAAGCCGAAAAATACTGGCAGAAGAACTACGATGTCATTCGCACAGTTTTCAACGAAGACTTTGAAATTGGGGAGAGCATTCAAAAAGGATTGAATGCAGGGGCTAATAACGAGTTTTTGTTCGGGCGGTATGAGATCGGCCTACAACTCGGCACCAAAGCCATCCACGACGCACTTGAGGGCCGTCTGACTGCCTGACGCAAGCGCTAAAGATCTCTAATTTGTCGAATAATGGCAGACAGACAGTCCGTATAATTAGTTTTCCATTATGTCCCATATATTAGATAAAATACCCAAATTTACTTGCATATTGCTGTTCCAAACTACTCGCAGCTTCTCTACAATACCCGTGCGTACCAATAGTTTTATGGGGGCGAACGTGGAGGCTAAT
>JAHEGL010000373.1 GCA_024645145.1 Planktotalea sp. | reverse complement strand
AAACAATGAGTCAAGGACATAGATAAGTTGCCGTCCCAAGGTTCAACTTGCTAGCTATGTAGTGCGATACGCGCCGCCACAGAATCATACGTTCGACGCTGACGAAGTTGATGACCCCATCGGGGTTGTACAGCTGACTTGCGAAACGGTTTTGGTTCACGGTTACGGCATCATTGCGCAGCTTAGGGGTGGGGACCTTCTAAATAGCGAAGATGCCGTTGTTTACTTGATCCAAATGCGGATCTTGTTGAACGGTGCGTTTTCTCGGGGTTTTGCTCGCTCACCGAGGGGTCGCAAAAGAAGGTTGGGATAAGAAAGAATACACATGACGCTCGACGACTGGGGACAGCTGCAAGACATACTACGGGCTTCCGTTGGCAAGAATAACTACACAAACTGGATCGGCCCACTATCCTTCGTTGGCGCTAAGAATGGCGTTGCGAGCTTTAGTGTTCCAACGAATTTCCTAGGAAATTACGTGTCACAAAATTTCGGCGATATGATCGTTTACCAAGCCCAGCAAGCAGGTCATGAGATTCAACGTGTGCACTTCGCAGTCCTTAAGGCGAGCCAGCAAGAAACCAGCAAACAGCACATCGATTTAGCGCCCAAGCCAGATGTACAGGCTCCGAGTGCCAAGCCGACAAAAACTTCTGACGTGCTTGCAGGTGCACCGCTCGATAAGCGATTTACGTTTGACACTTTCGTTGTCGGCAAACCTAACGAACTTGCCCATGCCGCTGCGCGACGCGTCGCTGAAGGTGGTCCCGTTACCTTCAATCCACTGTTTCTATACGGTGGTGTTGGCCTCGGCAAAACGCACCTGATGCATGCGATAGCACATGAATTGCAGGCAACGCGCCCTGATCTCAAAGTGCTCTATTTGTCTGCGGAACAGTTTATGTATCGTTTCGTACAAGCCTTGCGCGAACGCAAAATGATGGACTTCAAAAGCCTGTTCCGTGCAGTTGATGTGCTCATGGTTGATGACGTTCAATTTATCGGCGGCAAAGACAGCACACAGGAAGAGTTCTTTCATACGTTCAACGCCTTGGTTGATCAGAACAAGCAAATCATCATTTCGGCGGATCGCGCTCCAGGCGAAATCAAAGGCTTGGAAGATCGTATCAAATCGCGCCTACAGTGCGGTCTTGTGGTAGATCTTCATCCAACAGATTACGAACTGCGCCTTGGCATTCTTCAGTCCAAAGTAGAGATTCAGAAAGCTCAGTACCCAGGTCTACACATCGATGAGGGTATCATCGAATTCCTTGCGCATCGTATCAGCACCAACGTGCGCGTGCTTGAGGGAGCTTTGACCCGTCTGTTCGCGTTTGCATCTCTCGTTGGTCGTGACATCACGATGGAATTGACCGTTGACTGCCTCTCTGATGTCTTACGCGCATCAGAGCGTAAGATTACCGTCGAAGAAATCCAGCGCCGCGTGTCCGAGCACTACAATATTCGCCTGTCTGAACTTATCGGCCCAAAGCGCGTGCGCAACTTTGCACGTCCTCGTCAGGTTGCGATGTATCTGTGCAAACAACTGACCAGCCGGTCTTTGCCCGAGATCGGGCGTCGTTTTGGAGGTCGTGATCACACAACAGTCATGCATGGCGTAAAACGCATAGAGGAACTGAAAATTCAGGACGGCCAAATCGCGGAAGACATCGAGAGGCTACGCCGCGCGCTTGAAGAATAATAAGCCGAATAAGACACAGGCCCAACAAACCCTCCTGCCTTTGATAGAAAGGGCTTGAGGGCTGCATCAATTCAGGTAATTTGTCGTTCCGACACGTCTTTCGAGGAGCGAGACATATGAAAATCAGCATCGAACGCGCAACGCTGCTTAAAGCCGTCTCGCACGCCCAATCCGTGGTTGAGCGTCGGAACACAATTCCGATACTCGCAAACGTGCTGATCGAAGCTGAAGGCGCTGAAGTGCGCTTCCGCGCAACGGATCTAGACATCGAAGTTGTCGATAAGGTAGAGGCAATGGTTGAGCGCGCTGGCGCGACGACAGTTTCTGCTACAACTTTGAATGAAATTGTCCGCAAATTGCCAGACGGCGCGCAGGTCACGTTGACCGATGACGGCACATCTGGCCGCCTTACGATTGAAGCGGGCCGCTCGAACTTCTCCCTGGCAACCTTGCCGAAGGAAGACTTCCCCGTGATGGCGACGTCCGAGTATTCTGCGAACTTCTCTGCGCAAGCGAGCGTTTTGCGACGCCTCTTTGACAAGTCCAAATTCGCGATTTCCACTGAAGAGACACGCTACTACCTAAACGGCGTTTACATGCACATTTCTGACGCAGAGGGCGGCAAGGTCCTGCGCTGCGTCGCGACGGATGGCCACCGCCTTGCGCGCATTGATGCGGACTTGCCAGAAAACGCCTCTGAGATGCCCGGCGTGATCGTGCCGCGCAAGACAGTGGGCGAGCTACGTAAATTGCTTGATGAAGATGACATGCAAATCGCTGTCTCTGTGTCCGAGACGAAAGTACGCTTTGCGACACCCGAAATCACCCTGACCTCCAAAGTGATCGACGGCACATTCCCCGACTACACGCGCGTTATCCCACAAGGCAACACGCGCAAGCTCGAAGTAGATGCTGCTGATTTTGCTAAAGCCGTAGATCGCGTTGCGACTGTTTCGTCAGAGCGGTCTCGCGCTGTCAAACTCTCACTGGATGAGGACCGTTTGGTGCTTTCCGTTAACGCGCCTGATAGCGGTGCGGCCGAAGAAGAGCTCGCCGTCGCATACGGTGACGAGCGTTTGGAAATTGGCTTTAACGCCAAATACTTGCTCGAGATCGCAAGCCAAGTGGATCGCGAGAATGCTGTTTTCCTCTTTAACTCTGCGGGCGATCCGACCTTGATGCGCGAAGGCAATGATACAAGCGCTGTCTACGTCGTCATGCCCATGCGCGTTTAAAGGGTCTCAATGACCACGCTCGCCCTAACCGAGCTGACGCTTTCTCATTTCCGCTCGCACAAGCTTGCCCGCGTTTCATGTGGGCCTTTGCCCGTTGCGATCTATGGCCCCAATGGCGCAGGCAAAACCAACATTCTTGAAGCAGTTTCGCTTTTCTCGCCCGGGCGCGGAATGCGGCGCGCCAGTGCCGAAGATATGACCCGTCGTCCGGAAGCATTGGGTTGGAAGATTACCGGCCTTCTGCAATCCAAAGATCAGACCCACGAGATTGAGATGTGGTCCGAGAATGGCAATCCGCGCAGTACAAAAGCCAACTCCAAGCCGGTTCCGCAAAATCGGCTTGCGGACCTATCCCGTGTGCTTTGGCTTATTCCCGCGATGGATCGTCTTTGGATTGAAGGGGCTGAAGGGCGTCGTCGCTTCCTTGACCGCATGGCGTTGAGCTTTTTTCCAAACCATGCCGAAGCGTCGCTCACCTATGAAAAGACGATGCGCGAACGCAACAAACTTTTGAAAGAAAACGTGCGCGATCCAATGTGGTACGGTGTGCTTGAAACGCGCCTTGCCGAAACCGGTGCCATCATTCATGAAAACCGCGTTCAAACGCTCACCTTCCTAAGCTTAGCGCAGGCCAAAGCTGAAACCCCCTTCCCTACTGCTGATCTCGAATTGATCCATGCAGAAGACGCCATGCCTGCCGACAGCGCCGATCTGAAAGACGCGTTTGAGGCCAGTCGCTTTCGTGATTTGGCCGCTGGTCGCACGCTGGTTGGCCCGCACCGCGCCGATCTTTATGGCGTGTTCACCGCCAAAGAGATCGCTGCCAAAGATTGCTCCACAGGCGAGCAGAAAGCGCTACTGATCTCCCTCATCCTCGCCAATGCGCGCGCGCTGGCAGAACAAATCGGTGCTCCGCCTATCCTTTTGCTTGATGAAGTGGCTGCACATCTTGATGCAGACCGGCGTGCCGCGCTCTACTCAGAGATCAGCGCGCTGGGGGCGCAAGCCTGGATGACTGGCACAGAGGCCTCACTTTTTGACAGTCTATCGACGCAATCTGTGCACCTCGAAGTTACTGAAAACACAGGTATCAGTGAGACCAAGGTCATCAGTCAAAGTTAAACTATGCAGGCCACACAAAATATAGGTGTAGCGCGTGACATTCCCCCCAAAGATTAGTATAAAACTTCTAAATAATGAGGGGTTTTTCGCATGTCCGAGACCGAGCAAAACAACGCCGAATACGGTGCCGATTCCATCAAAGTTCTCAAGGGCTTAGAAGCCGTTCGCAAACGCCCGGGCATGTACATTGGTGACACCGATGACGGCTCTGGTTTGCACCACATGGTCTATGAGGTTGTGGACAACGGAATTGACGAAGCGTTAGCCGGCCATGCAGACGCCGTAAACGTCAAAATCCACGCAGATTCATCAGTTTCCGTGAGCGACAACGGGCGCGGTATTCCCGTAGGTATCCACGAGGAAGAAGGCGTGTCCGCCGCAGAGGTCATCATGACTCAACTGCATGCTGGTGGTAAATTCGACAGCAATTCCTACAAAGTTTCCGGTGGTCTGCACGGGGTTGGCGTCTCTGTTGTGAACGCGCTTTCCAACTGGTTGGAGTTGCGCATTTGGCGTGACGGCAAGGAACATGTCGCGCGCTTTGAGCATGGTGACACCGCGGAGCAT
>JAHEGL010000346.1 GCA_024645145.1 Planktotalea sp. | reverse complement strand
AAAACGTGACTTATCGCTCACCTGGAAAGTAAGTCATCCAATTTTTGTCACCAGATGCAATATGCGAGGCACGGCGCAAGGCCCAGCGCGCGCGGACTGTTTTGGACACGTTAAGATAAAGCGCGCCTTCATGCCCAGACCACGCGTCTGGATCGCCAGAGGCAAAATACCCACGCGACATCGCAAAGGCGCAGTATCCACCAAAGCGCGGCGCATATTTGTCAGGGTCGCCTTAGAATGTCGCTAGGCTTTCCGCATTGGAAAAATGGAAAACTGACCCTTTGTGCTCTGCCATGAACGCGTCACTGCCCAAAACGCCATCGCCACTATCAAGGCTAAAGTAGGCAACAACATCGCGCCCGCCTGCCACAAGATTATCGCCTTTGCTGTACCAGCGCGGCTCGGTTGTGGCGAAAGCAGGCATAACAAGGCTGGTCGCGAAACTTGCAACAGCAAGCGTGATGAAGGATCGGCGTGTTAGGGTCATGGTAAGTTTCCTTTTCATCTCGTCTTGGGGTGCGTTACATCTTGACCCCAAGCTAGGAATTGAAATCTTCGGAGTCTCCCCATGTCACAAAAACGTGCTTGGCAGCGCATGTTATCGGGTCGTCGTTTAGACCTTTTGGACCCCACTCCGGTCGATATCGAGGTCGAAGATATCGCCCACGGTCTTGCCTTTGTGGCGCGCTGGAATGGCCAAACTAAAGGGGATTTTGCCTATTCTGTCGCTGAGCATTCGCTGCTGGTGGAGACGCTTTTCACCCGCATGCAGCCCAGCGCTCCTGTGAAATGGCGACTGGCTGCTTTGTTACATGATGCGCCTGAATATGTCATTGGTGACATGATCAGCCCTGTCAAAGCCGCTGTTGGATCGGGCTATGGCGAGCTTGATGATCGGCTTACAGCCGCGATTCACATCCGTTTTGGGTTGCCTGCGGCGATCCCCGTCGCAATCAAGAAACAAATTAAGAAAGCGGATAAAGTCAGCGCACGGCTAGAAGCAGAGCAAATCGCCGGGTTCTCGCAAAGCGAGGCCGACCAGATCTTCGGTAAACTCGATACAGATCTCACAGCTGGACTTTCGATAAGATTGCGCCCTCCCTTAGATGCGCGCAACGAATTCACCGCGCGCCATGAAGCTCTGTTGGAGAAGCTGTGATGCAGATCACCATTCGTGCATTCGAGCAAAAAGATCTTTCGCAAATGACCGAACTTTTGAACGAAATTATCGAAATTGGCGGAACGACTGCCTATTTGAGCCCGCTCAAAGAAAGTGACCTTGAGAGTTGGACGAAGCGCAAAGTCGCGCATGCGCACTGGAATGTTGCACAAGATGAAACTGGACAGATTGTTGGGTTTCAATGGGCCGAATCTCATCCCAATCTCCCACCTGAAGCTGCAAGCATCGCGACCTTTGTGCGTGTTGGTGTTGTTGGTGCAGGAATCGGCTCGAAACTGTTTGAAGCCACCTCAACACAAATGCGCGCGCTAGGCTTTGAATGGATCAACGCTTCGATACGTTCTGACAATGACAGTGGTCTGCGCTACTATACCAAGATGGGCTTTACTGATTGGAAGGTTGATCCTGACGCAGCTCTTTCTGATGGGCGTATAACGGGAAAGAACCACAAACGCTTCGATCTCTAATTTATGTAAAATCGCGAACATTCGCCCCAATTGTGCCTCAATTGACGCCTAACCGACGACAAAGCCAGATATTTTTCGCATCTGGCAAAGGCAAGATCGCAATTGAGGAATATTTCATGCGTGCACCCAAGATTATTCTAACGCTTACCGTGTCTATCGCTTTGTCTGGCTGTTTGCCGTCAAACGAACCTATGTTCAGTTCTCGTGGCGTCGCGCCCGAAACGATCTCCGTTCATAACGCGAGCAACGAAATTCAGATGCAAGATCAAGCGCTCGCATTGAATGCAATGACGCGTAACATTATTCGTAAATCTACCGTACATGGTCCCGCGATTGGCGCATTCGCGGGATGCGGATTGGTTATACTGTCTGCAAGTAATGACAAAAACTGTGTAACTGGTGCTGTTGCGGGTGGAGCCATCGGCGCTGTCGCAGGCGCGGCGAACGGCAAGAAGCAAGCTGCGAAACGTGTTGAGCTTGTCTCCCCGAGTGCGCTTGTGCGCGCGATCGGCAAAGCTGATGACAGCATGGATATCGTATCTCGTGACCTTCCAAACCTGCTGAAGAAACAAGACACCGAGCTCGCGCTTTTGAGCGATCGTATGAAGTCCGGGCAGATCAGCGAAGAACAGTACGCTCACCGTTTTGAGGTGATTAAAGCGAACAGAGCGCAACTTGCAGAAGCGCTAAGCCTAAGTGCTGCGCAGGCCAATGAGGCACATAAGAATGTGCAAGCCGCCAAAGCCAAAGGGCAAACGGGTCTGGACTGGCATCTTAGCGCAACACAAAATCTTGCACGCGACGCAACATCGGCGCGCTCTGCAATCTCGCTACTGTAAAACAACAATCCATCGTGATCATAACTAAGCCACCCCCTAGGGTGGCTGTTTTACGCCAATGCGATTGCTGATTGTGGTTCAGCTAAAACGTTAACCATTTGCCTTAGAGTTACTCAAAGTTGATCACATTCTTGCCCCAATTGAGCCGCCTACTCCTACCCGAATGCTCACAAAAGTTGAGCAACGTTGAGGAGTGATGAGTATGATCCGTAAAATAACATGTGCCGGCTTTCTAGGGCTTGCCAGCTTTCTGGCTGGATGCGGCGAACCGTCTGAACCCTCTTTTGCAATAAAAAACGAAGTGGTTGATCTGAACCTGCACAGCCTTGTACGCGGTCAATCGAATGAGCTTTTGTCCATGACAGAAGCGCTTCACCTAAACGCATCAAGAACCTTCACCTCGCCACGCAAACTGAGCGACGCACTAGACGAAAGCATCGTTCAGATGGATCAGATCCACATGAACCTACCCACGCTTTTAGCTGATCAAGATGTTGAAATCGCTGCATTGCGTCAGGCTGTGGCTAACAAAACTGAAAGTAAAACAGCACTGAAGGCGCGCTATGAAGCAATGCGTGCCTACCGCGCGTCTTTGATCCAATCGCTTCAGTCCAGTGCCGCGCGGACGGATCAAACCTTGCAAGCCATTCAAACTTCAGGTCGACCCGATCTGATGCCACTCATGCAAGATGCAAAATTCCTGTCGCGCGACCTTAACGCTGCGCGCACAATGATCCAGATGCAGATGTAAGCCCTAGCGCGGGCTGCGCTTTGCCAAGATGCGCTGCAAAGTACGGCGGTGCATGTTCAGACGGCGCGCAGTCTCGCTGACGTTTCGATCGCATAGCTCATAGACGCGCTGAATATGTTCCCACCGCACGCGATCCGCGCTCATTGGGTTTTCAGGAGGCGGTGGCAATTCATCACCCGTCGCCAAAAGTGCGTTGGTGATGTCGTTGGCATCTGCAGGCTTTGAAAGATAATCCGTAGCGCCAATTTTGACCGCAGCGACTGCCGTCGCAATAGCACCATATCCCGTCAATACTACCACACGGCTATCAGGGCGCTTCTCTCGCAGAACCTCGACAACGTCGAGACCATTGCCATCCTCAAGGCGCAAATCCACAACCGCATATGCCGCTGGGCGTGCTGTCGCAATCGCGCTTCCCGCTGCTACGGAGCCTGCGGTTTCCACTTCGAACCCACGTTTCTCCATAGCTTTGGCCAAACGGCGCAAAAACGGTTCATCGTCATCGACAAGCAAAAGTGATTTGTCTTCACCGATGTTTTTGTTGGCTTCAGTGTTCACGCAAGGATCTCCCCTCAAAGCGTCGTTTACAAACCCTACGCCTAAGGGTTTGAAGCGTCAAACTTTTGTGCGTTTTAAGCATTGTCTACAAAGCACTGGATCGTGTCAGCCATTTGCTCGGGTTGAATTTCGCGGCGGAAAAACTCGACGAACCCGTGCTCTGGAAGAACCAAATAAGAAAACGTTGAATGATCCACGAGGTAAAACTCATCGTCTGCAGGCTGCGCTTTGTAGTAAGTGCGATACGCTTGGCTCGCAGTTTTGACCTGCGCTGGCGTTCCCGTCAGCCCGATCATGCGCTCATGTAGATTGTCTGCGAATTCTCCCACGACCTCTGGGGTATCCCGGTTCGGGTCGATAGAGATGAAAACAGGTGTTATTTCGCGATCACGCTCTTGCAAAATATCCGTCGCGATCGCGTTGCGGGACAAATCGAAGGGGCAAACATCCGGGCAGAACGAATATCCAAAATACAGCAACGACGGTTGCGTGATGACATCCTGATCTGTGACCTCAGTGCCCGTCTTATCAAGCAGTGTGAACGGGCCACCGATCTGCCCGGCGCCACCTGCAACTTGCCCAATACGACATTGTGCAAACTGATCATCGCTTTCGTTGGATTGTGTTACGAACCACACCCCAAAAAGAGCAGAAACAACCGCAAGAGCTGCGAAAATAGCAAGTATGCGAGTCATAGACATCTCCGTCGTCGGCGTTCAATGTATCCTACTAAGGACTTAGCTTAAATTACCGCTTGAGCAATCCCCCCCATATGCACCAACGCGTGAGCGTCTGCGACATAAAGGACGACTATGCCTGCCAACGACCCTCAGCTCATGACCGGCTCCGGTACGCAACGCCACAACTGGATCCGTTTGCGCAC
>JAHEGL010000339.1:3661-4681 GCA_024645145.1 Planktotalea sp. | reverse complement strand
GTAGAGGAGTTGCTTGTACGCAATTGCGACGCCCTTGAATTTCGCTCTGTGGTTTGGCTTTGAGCCAAAAAAAGGCCGAGCGCAAAGCTCGGCCGAAGTCCAACAGGGAGGTACAAGAACCAAGCACCGCAGTACTATCGTCGTTCTCGTGACGCGCAATTAATGTGCGTAATGCCCGCAATCAAGGGATAAAATGCCGCAGCCGCGGCATGGCCGCTATGCAGATTCCGCATAGCTCTATTTCGGCCTTACTAACGGACCTTTAAAACAGAGTGCCTAAGGGCATTGCAAAGCCCTCTGTCAGATCATAGGTTCCGGCAACATTCAGACAGCGCTTGCACGGGCAGGCCAATCTTAAAAAGGATATACCACATGGATGCTGGCGCACTTGGCCAATTCGTTCCGCTTATTTTGATCTTTGCGATCATGTATTTCTTGTTGATCCGCCCTCAGCAGAAAAAGCTGAAAGAGCACCAGAAAATGGTCGAGGGTCTGCGCCGTGGCGATCAGGTGATCACACAGGGTGGCCTGATTGGTAAGGTAACCAAAGTCAAAGACGACAATGAGATCGAAGTTGAACTTGCTGAGGGCGTGAAAGTCCGCGTTGTGCAGTCCACAATCACCAATGTCATCAACAAAACCGAGCCAGCCTCCGCGTAAATGACGCGCGGCGCTTGGATGGTGTGAGAGGCCTGACAGATGTTGCAAATTGACCTGTGGAAACGGGTGGTGATCTGGGCGCTGTGCGCGCTTGGTTTGCTGCTTGCGGTTCCAAATGCCTTTTACTCCAAAGTCGAGCAGCACAATGATGGCTTGGTAGCGATTGAGGTCTCCGGAAATTCACCAGAACGCGATGCAATGGTCGCGCTTTGGCCGACGTTCTTGCCCTCAGGTCTTGTCAACCTTGGGCTTGATCTTCGGGGCGGCGCGCATTTGCTGGCTGAGGTGAAGGTCCAAGACGTTTATTCCGCTCGTATGAAAGCGTTTTGGCCAGAGGTGCGTGATGCCCTTCGCCCTGAG
>JAHEGL010000339.1:2155-3651 GCA_024645145.1 Planktotalea sp. | reverse complement strand
AACGATCGGTACGATTCGGCTGCAACCCTCGGCTGATGATGAGCTCAAAGTCCGCATTTCAGAGCCAGACCAGATGGCCCGCGCGATGGAAGTTGTGCGTGGTTTAGCGCAACAAGTCGTTTCGCTGTCAGGTGTCGGCGCGTCCGATATCGAGGTCAGCGCGGACGGGAGTATCCTTACTGTGCGTCTGTCTGAGGCGGAAAAGCGCGCCACGGATGAGCGCACGATGCAGCAATCGCTTGAAATCATTCGACGTCGAATCGACGAAGTGGGCACACGTGAGCCAACGATCCAACGCCAAGGCACCGACCGTATCTTGATCCAAGTGCCGGGCATCGGGTCTGCGGCGGAACTCAAAGCGATTATTGGCACCACTGCGCAATTGACGTTCCAACCTGTCGTAGGTCGTGGCTCAGATCCGGATGCCAATGCTGGTATTGGTAATGAAATTCTACCGTCACTCGATGAAGAGGGGGCGTACTACACGCTTGAATCTGCTCCGGTGGTCACCGGTGAAGAACTGGTGGATGCACAGCCTGCTTTTGATCAAAACGGCCGCCCTGCGGTGAATTTCCGATTTAATCCAGCAGGCGCGCGCAAGTTTGGCGACTACACGGCTGAAAATATCGGTAATCCGTTTGCGATCGTGCTCGATAGTGAAGTTATTTCTGCTCCCGTGATCCAAAGTCACATTCCAGGCGGCTCAGGAATCATCACGGGCAACTTCACAGTGGAAGAATCAACAAACCTTGCTGTCTTGTTGCGCGCGGGCGCGTTGCCTGCTGGTCTCGACTTTCTAGAAGAGCGCACAATTGGACCAGAGTTGGGTGCGGACAGCATCAAAGCGGGTCAAATTGCGTGTATCGTCGCGTTCACGGCCGTCTTGATCTTCATGCTCTTGAGCTATGGTACGTTTGGTCTGTTTGCCAACATTGCGCTAATCATTAATGTTGGTTTGATCTTTGGCCTGCTCAGTTTGGTGGGCGCAACTCTGACGCTTCCCGGTATTGCTGGTATCGTTCTAACGATTGGTATGGCGGTTGACGCGAACGTGTTGGTGTTTGAGCGGATCCGCGAAGAGATCAAATCGAAAAAGGGTCCGGCCCGTGCGATTGATCTCGGCTACGAGAAAGCGCTGAGCGCGATTATTGACGCCAACATCACAACCTTCATTACGGCTGTGATTCTGTTTGTTATGGGCTCGGGTCCTGTACGAGGCTTTGCGATTACGCTTGGCCTTGGCATTCTCACTTCGGTCTTTACGGCTATCTTCGTCACGCGACTTATCGTGGTGATGTGGTTCGAGCGTAAACGCCCCAAAACATTGGAGGTGTGAGATGCGCCTGAGATTAGTCAAACAAGATACAAATTTTGATTTCTTTTCCCGTTGGGAAATGTGGTTAGGGATCTCTTTGGTGTTGATGATCTTTGGTTTAGCCTCGTTCTTGTATCAAGGATTGAATTACGGCATCGATTTCAAGGGTGGCACGACGATC
>JAHEGL010000339.1:0-2145 GCA_024645145.1 Planktotalea sp. | reverse complement strand
ACGTTGGTGCATATCGCGACGCGATTGCACCGCTTGAGCTGGGCGACATCACGATTTCCGAAGTGTTTGATCCGACTTTCGAAGCAGATCAAAACGTCGTCATGGTGCGGATTGAAGCGCAAGACGGTCAAGAAGCGGTGAATTCTGATATCATCGCACAAGTACAAACAGCGCTGCAGTTTATCGCGCCGGACATCAAGTTTGTATCTGTCGAATCCGTTGGTCCGAAGGTTTCTGGCGAACTCATCCAAACCGCAGCAATTGCCGTTGTTCTCGCGATTGCCGCTGTTTTGATCTACATTTGGCTACGCTTCGAATGGCAATTTGCCTTAGGTGCGGTTGCGGCGCTTATGCACGATGTGATCCTCACAATCGGTATCTTTTCCGAGCTTCAGATCAAGTTCGACCTCGCGATTATTGCGGCACTGCTCACCATTGTTGGTTACTCGCTCAACGATACGGTTGTTGTCTTCGACCGGGTCCGTGAAAACCTGCGCAAATATAAGAAAAAGCCGCTGAATGAAGTGCTTAACATCTCGATCAATGAAACGCTAAGCCGGACATTCATGACCTCTGTGACAACGCTTCTGGCATTGATTGCATTGTTTGTACTTGGCGGCGATGTGATCCGTGGCTTCGTTTTTGCGATGATCTGGGGTGTGATTGTTGGAACGTATAGCTCTGTGTTTGTTGCCTCTGCGATCCTGCTCTACCTCGGGGTAAAGCGCGATTGGACCAACAAGCCTGACGCCAATGCGGGAACGCAATTTGCCAACATAGATGCCTGACATCCTTGTATCAGCCCTCGCAACTGAAGGGCTGATATGGATCGCTTTGGGCAGTTTCCTTGCGGGGCTTCTGCGAGGTTTTGCAGGGTTTGGCACGGCGATGATCTATTTACCTATCGCAGGACAATTCCTGACACCGCTTGGCGCGGTCATGACCCTTATGGTGATCGATGGTTTTGGCCCGCTGCCAGCGCTGCCACGTGCTGTGCGTGAAGCAGACTGGCCAGATCTGCGACGTCTCATCTTTGGTATGTTTGTATGCATGCCCCTAGGGATTTGGTTGCTGATCACCGTTCCAGCGGACGTATTTCGCAGCGCTGTATCACTTGTTTCGCTCGCGCTTCTGGTGGCCTTGATCCTTGGACTACGATATTCAGGATACCTAAGCGCGCCAAAAATTTATGGTATTGGCGCAATGTCTGGGGTTCTTGGCGGCGCAGTAGGTCTGCCCGGGCCACCTGTCATTCTGCTTTATATGGCGAGCACACATGCACCTGCCGTTATCCGCGCGACGACCATGGTGTTTCTCTTTGGCTTTGATGTGATCTTTTTCGCAATGGCAGGGGGCCAAGGGCTTTTGTTAGGGGCCACCTTAGTCTTGGGGGCGGTCTTGATCACACCTATGATGATCGGCATTCTCTTAGGAACATGGCTCTTTCGCCCCGCATATGAAACGGTTTATAGAGCACTTGCTTATGTCATTATCGGAGTGTCAGCACTCTATGGTTTGCCAATTTGGGGGTGACGCGCGATGCGTTTGACGGAACTTGAATTTGACGATGCTCAGCCTGTTCAAGGCTATGGGCTCGGGTTTTTCCGCATCGCAGGCGAAGTGGTTGAAGCACCTTTGATCGTGACGGCAAGCGGTGCAGGCCCTTGGGGTGGTTATACCGATTTGGATACACTCTTAAACATGAAGGGCGAGATCGACGTTATCTTCTTCGGCACAGGGGATGAGATCGGGTATTTGCCACGTGAGTTGAAAGACGCGCTCGATGATGCGGGCATCGGGGTTGAGGCGATGAACTCCCCCGCTGCTTGCCGCACGTACAATGTGCTCGTGTCTGAGGGCCGCCGCGTTGCAGCCGCACTCCTTCCAGTCACAAAGAACTGATCGCGGATGCAGCTTAGCGTCGATAACCTTTCGGTGGCACGGGGCGGCATTGCCGTATTGGAAGGGGTTTCGTTCATTGTAAACACCGGCGAAGCGCTCATTTTGCGCGGTCCAAACGGGATCGGCAAGACCACGTTGTTGCGCGCGCTCGCAGGTCTTCAACCAGCACTGTGCGGCGACATAAACGCGCCCAGCGAAAGCATCGCCTATGCGGCGCATTCCGATGGAATCAAACATGTCCTA
>JAHEGL010000327.1 GCA_024645145.1 Planktotalea sp. | reverse complement strand
ATATAGGGTAAACCCGCCTCTTTAAGCATTTGCACCGCAACCGTGGTGCGCGGCATTTGCATCAGGCTGAGGATGCCCTCCTGCATGCGTGCTCCGCCAGCAGCGGAAAACAGCACCAATGGCTTGCCCGTTGCCAAAGCACGCTCAGCCGCGGCAATAATCGCGTTGCCAACGTACATGCCCATGGAACCCGCCATGAACGAAAAATCCTGACAGGCGGCAATAATTGGCGTGCGGCCAATCTCACCCTCAACAACAAGCATAGCTTCTTTTTCGCCCGTAACTTTCTGGGCGGTCTTCATGCGGTCAGGGTATTTCTTTTGATCTTTGAACTGCAAAGGGTCCGAAACAGGCTCTGGTACAGCCACTTCGGTAAAGATACCACCGTCGAACAGCGCTTCAAAACGGTCGCGCGCAGTGATTGCCATATGATGTCCGCAAGACGTACAGACATTCATATTCCCGCTAAGTTCGCGGTGAAACAGCATCGTGCCGCATTCGTCACATTTGGACCACAAGTTCTCTGGCGTTTCGCGGCGCGAGAAAATCGAGTTGATCCGTGGACGGACGTAGTTGGAGATCCAGTTCATCGCAGTCCCTTTCCTGCGTTATTCTTTCTTTTGCAGATAAAGGCCCTTTGCCCCAATTGCAATCAGCGCCGCAAAGCAAGACGCGCCGCAAGCCAAGTGACCAGCATCATCGCAAAGTCTATCGGCAAAAGCGCGCGCACAGCTGCTTCGTCACTTGCGTCAAACGGATAATGAAACAGTGCAAGCCCTGACATTTCCCCCTGCGGTGCAATGATCAATAGTGCCGCAATGTTGTTGACAAAATGCATCGCGATCGCCGGACCAAGCGTGCCTGAACGCGCGGTCAAATCCGCTGCAAGCACACCAAAAATCGTGGCTCGAATCACAACGAGCCAAGCATTACTACCGTAGCTTTGGGGTGCATAATGCGCGAGGCCAAAAAGCACCGATGGGATCATCATCCAAACAAACGGGCTGTTGAAACGTGCTGCAAGTTGTTGCTGGATATACCCGCGAAACAGCACCTCTTCCGCACTGGTCTGAATGAAAACGGCAACGAGCGCGGGCAATAAAAACCCAGCCCACTGCGCAAAAGGAAGCCCAGGCACCAAAGCAGGTTCAAACCCGTAAGGCGGCAGCACCATCAGCGCAGCACTCACCAAGAGCAACGCCACCACAACAAACTTTGCTTGTAAAAAGGCAATCGTCGGAGAGCCAATCAACGTCTCAGGTCGGCGCAAATGAAGAACGATTACAACCGCCGCAACCGCAATCCACACCAACCCAAACGAGTAAAGCAAAACGAGCGTACTTTGCGGTAACAACAGCGTTTCAAAATCATTATAAAGCGCTCGGTGGCCATCTTCGCTCATCACATACGATAAAAACTGCCAAAGTAGTGGCGAGCACAGCATGATCAGCGCAGTCGCAAGCGCAAGCCCCACGATCAAACGCCACAGCTCCGAACGTTCGCGCGCAGGGGCAACGAAACGAGCGTGTGCAGAATAATCAAAAGAGAAGAGCGTCTTCAACATACGCCATATCTAGGCGCGCGCACAGCTAGGTACTAGTGGGTATTTCAGCTTTCGACGCAGCAAGACGCAAGACCTGCCAGTAGCTTTGCGCAATTTGCATTTTGTTACCATGACCGCGCGCCAGCAACTGCGCATGCATTTTGGGCAAACGATGGCAAGGCACGTGCATAACCAAATGATGTTCTAGATGGTAATTCACATAGTAGGGCGCAAGAAAAAGGCGCATCAGCGGTCCCGCATGGGTCGTGCGCACATTGCGCAAAGGGTCATCGCCTTTCTCCAAAACACCGTGTTCTGCGATGTTGCGCACGCGCAGTACCAGCTGGAACCACGTCAGCAGCGGCAACGCCCAAAAAACGAACCACCACCACCAAGCGCCAAAAGCCCACATCAAAACAAAGATAATGGCGTTGGCGATCACGGCACGTCCGATCACAGGACCCGAAAACGCCTGAGCAAGATCTTGCGAGCTTGGTGCATCCTCCACCTCACCCGCCATTTTGAATGCGAACATGATCTGTTGGCCGCGCTGCCTGAAACCTGTTTGCCCTGTAATGTCTCGGATTAGCTTGCGCTGCATTGATGCTTTGGTCGTTGGAAAAGCAGCTGAAAGCTTGAGATCGGGATCTTGCTCCGTTTGCGTATAGCGATGATGCTTGAGATGGTAGCTGCGATACTCATAAAGATCCGCAAGAATTGGGCGCCCGCAAAGCCACTCCCCAACAAACTCGTTCAGCGCACGCGTCTTGAACATCGCCATATGCGCCGCCTCATGCATCAAGATCGCGAGGCCCAGCTGACGCGACCCTATGACAGTAAAAGCCAGCGCAAAAGTCACGATGTTCGGGATGAAGCTGAACAAAACAAGTGCCGCGATAATAACACCCCAGCAATGCAAAATCAGCCAAACGCCCCAAAGATCAGAGCGCTGCGCAAGGGGGCGGATCTCTTCAGATGTAAAAAAGCGTTTTTCAGTCGTCATAAAACGATCTTCGTCGTTTGAGTCGTAAGCTGTCAAATCTAACGCTGTGTCACACAAGCGCTTGAGGTTGTTTTTGAGCGTCACTCCATTGGCGAGGAGATTGCCCATAGGCGCGCTTGAATTCTCGACTAAACTGGGACGAACTTATGTACCCGACACCCATCGCAGCTTCACTTATCGACGCCCCTCCAGCAATTTTCATTACAGCATTGTTCAAGCGCAGTGACTTCACAAATTGAATCGGTGACATCATGGTCGCTTGCTTGAATTTCCGATGAAACACCGCTCGGCTCATATCTGCTCGCGCCACCAAGTCACCCACACTAACTCGTGCGTTCAAATTGGAAGAAAGATCCACAATGGATCGTGCAATAGCATTGCCGACGCCAAAGGCTTGCCTTGCAACTAAGCCCACCTCGCCTTTCAGGATTGCGTAATAAACTTCCCGCAGACGCACTTCAGAAAGCACCGCGATTTCTACCTCGGAATCGATCAGCTGTAAAAGCCGCAGCAAGGCCGTGGAAAACGTCTCATCCCATCGGGCAAGCTTGATCCCTTGAACCAGATCGCCTTGCTGCTCTGCGCGAAACAAACCACCGGCGTTCACCATCTCCAAAGCTATTTCGGCCATATGCCTCGGCTCGAGAGAGATAAGTACCCCATAAAGCGGGTTTTCCAGCGAAGCTTCCGGTGTCCCCGCATATATCGGCATGGACATAGGGCAGCACAAGTATTCACCTTGATCGTAGACATAGCGCGTGCCTTGCAACACGACCTCTTTTGATCCGCTCACAATAGCAATAACACAGGTTTCATATACCGCGGGGGCGCAGGGCATCGCTTGGGTTGCACGAAAAAATTGAATGCCTTTGATACCCGTTTCAGTCAGACCTTCCGCGTTGGTGGCGGCTTCTATCAGGTGTTTGATTTGTTGTGCGCTCATACCCAAAAGCTAACACTTAAGAAGAGTATGCAACAATGCGTTCAATACAAATAGGCAAGTAATTAGGACAAATTCATCTATTTTTTTGCACTCTTGAGAAATATTTACAGCTCGAGAGGCAAGCGATGGGCGCGTCGATCAACAGTTTTAAAAAGGACGAACTAAAATGGCCGACACTCAATTTGGACCAAACGGCTGGAGGCCAGAGCGTTTGAGCGCACAGTCAGGTAACACTTAACTGATCACAGGCGCGAATGCTGGTACTGGGTTTCAAGCCACACGTATTCTTCTGTCAAAAGGAGCGAGTGTGGTCATGCTCAACCGAAGCGTCGAAAAATCAGAAGCCGTTATTGCGGATCTCAAAGAAGAATTCGGCGCAGACGTCAAAGTACGATTTATCCGGATGGACCTCTCCGATTTGACAAGTGTGCGTACCGCAGCCGCGCAGGTTTTGGAGACGACCCCAAAGATTAACGCATTGATCTGTAACGCCGCAATCGCGCAAGTCCCAACTCAACAGCTCACAGTTGATGGGTTCGAGAGCCAGCTTGGCACCAATCATTACGGCCATTTTCTGCTAAGTGGGATGCTGTTTGAGCGGATCGAAGCCAGCGAAGGAAGGATCGTCGTTGTTGCAAGCCTTGGCTACAATATGGGGATCAAAACGATCCAGTTTGACGATATGAATTGGGATAAGAACTACAGTCCGAACCCTGTATATAGCCAATCCAAGCTCGCACAGATGATGTTTGCTTATGAATTGCAGGATCGTATCAAAGCGGCGAACAAGACCGTCGAGGTGCTGGTCTGCCACCCCGGTGCGTCCGCGACCTCGCTTATCAGCACAAGTGGAAGCCGACTGATGCGCGCTATTTGGTGGCTGATGACCAAGACACCCATGGTGCAAACGGCAGAACAAGGAGCGTATCCAGAAATTATGTGCGCAACTGAAGATGCGTTGGAGCAAAGGGCGCTATACGGGCCCACAGGACGCATGGAAAGCGTTGGGCCTGTTGGGAAAGGAACGCTAAATCCCCACGCCTACGATAAACCCGTCATGACAAAGCTCTGGGAGATTTCGGAAGAAGCGACCGGCATGCGTTGGACGTTTTCAGGCTAAGCTGGCACTCCAAAAGCGACCTGCCTGAGTCACGTCGCACCTTGCAGCGCTGCCTTAGCTGATTTATCCCCGTTCT
>JAHEGL010000320.1 GCA_024645145.1 Planktotalea sp. | reverse complement strand
CGCGTACTGGTGCTTCTTCCTCGACTAAAAGAACGACGCCGCTGCATTGCTCAGTCGTTTTCACACTCACATGCCCTGTCGATTCTCGCCGCAAGCGAACAGCACTTTCGCTCGCTGGGAAAAGCAGAGAAAAACATGTGCCTTGTTCGACTTCGCTATCCGCGAAAATGAAGCCGCCCGTTTGTTTGACGATACCATAGGCAGTCGAAAGCCCTAAGCCAGTCCCCTCTCCAACGCGCTTCGTTGTGTAAAATGGTTCAAATATTTTTTGCAGCGCATCTTCGTCGATTCCGACACCTTCGTCACTCACACGCACCACGATATAGTCACCTGCCGGAACGGTAACGCGATCTCGTTTAAGCGGCGCTGTTAGCGTTTGATCCTCTGTTTGTATCTTGATCTCTCCGCCTTGTGGCATCGCATCGCGGGCATTCACGACTAGGTTCATAATGACTTGCTCGAGTTGCCGCTTGTCAGCCCGAACCGCTCTCAAGACCGGGTCATGTGTCAACGTTAGCGTTACAGTTTCGCCAACCAAACGGTTCAGAAGATGAGTTAAGTCCGAGAGCGTGTTACTTAGGTCCAGTTGTTCCAACTGAAGAGTTTGCTTACGGGAGAATGCGAGAAGTTGACTAACTAAACCGGCAGCGCGATTTGCATTTTGAAGAATTTGCATCAAATCTGCGTAATCTTGATCACCAGCATCACGTCGCAACAGCATTAAATCGCAGTGGCCTGAAATAGCGGTTAGAAGATTGTTGAAATCATGTGCAACACCACCCGCCAACTGACCAATCGCTTGCATTTTTTGGCTTTGAACAAATTGTGCTTCGAGCGATTTGAGCTTTGTAGCATCAGTTAAAACGGCCACCAAGCAAGACTTAGAATTGTGCTCCGTTTGCTTGAGCGCGACTTGCACAAAGGTCTCTTTCGTTGCGCCACGAACGCGCAGAAATTCTGCGTTGACGACGCTATTGTCGTGACAAGCAGCCGAAATCCAATCAGCAATCATTACGCCATGGTTATAAAAATACGTCAGATAGTGTTTTGTCACTGAGATCCGAATAACCGAGAAGCGTCAAAGCAGCTGTATTCGCCTCATTTATCAGACCTTGCTCATCAATAAACAAAAGTGGGATTGGCAAGTCTTTGAGTGCTTTTGTTTGTGTTCTCTGTTCATCCGCGACAGGCGTCACAAAAATCTGTGATCGATCGCCTTGCACGCGTTGGACTTCAACACTCGCTTTGATCGTCCCGCGGGTTGTTTGGAGTGTTTGCACCTGTCCATCCAACGGCACATTCGTAAAAAACACACGGTCCAAAGACTTTACACGCTCACCGATCAAGGTGCGTGCAGCTTGGTTCATAAAAAGAACTGTCCCCTTTTTTCCAACCGCAAGCATCGCACCTTCGGGCTGCTCAATGATGGGCGAGTGCTTTTCGATATTACATCGCCAGAGCTGTTGCTGTGCATGCTGCTGCACATAGATCTCAACGTCTGCGGACATACCGCTTAACTTTTCCTGAAAGCCGCCCTGCGTAAGTGTTTCGCGAGCAATCCTCGAGACGACGGAGGTTGGGTTAGGCAAATATGGCTCAAAAAACTCAGCTACACGCTTTGCTTTTACTGAACGCTCTAGCGCCCTTTCATTTTGCCAAACAATTTCGCCGTCGTTTGAGCAAATAAATGCTGGCAAAAGGTCTTGGGCATAGGTTTTCTTAATAGCTCGTATCGCGACATCAGTTCCCATACCTGCGCTGCGGGCCTTCCAAACGGAATCGAGCAATAAAACAAAAAAGACGAAGGAAAGAGCGACCAAGCCAAGCAAGACACTCCGCTCTGTCAAACCCGACCCTAAATAGACCCCAACGAGCAAAATCAAAGGAACAATCAACACAACCAAACGATAAAATCGTACAGTTGTCGCTGGTCCTAACTGTGTGATGGTGCCTTCACTCAAAATGTGCTCCGCGGGGTCTGCCTAAACAGCTCGTAAACCGAATGGGTTAACACTACATGAGTCGTAAACGTTTTGCAATTTAGAGTTGAGTTACTACACTTTGAACTGCATCACCGCCACATAAAATCCATCGCATCCATTTAACGGCGTCCAAGACTTTTGCGACACTAGAGTGAACTTGTCGGTGCTTTTGAGGAATGCGTTTACCTGTTCTTCATTTTCTTGCGCGAAAAGAGAACACGTTGCGTAACAAAAATATCCGCCCGCCCCGACATAGACGCTCGCGTCGTTTAAGATTTGTGCCTGCATGGTGATGAGATTTTGGAAATCACTTTTCGTCGTTTTCCACTTTGCATCCGGACTACGACGCCAAGAGCCCGAGCCAGAACATGGGGCGTCACATAGAACTAAGTCGAAAGGAGCTTGTTTAATGATTGCCGCCTGATCAATACACTTGATATCAACGCCTGCTCGCGCCGCGCGCGTGGGGATATCTTGCATCCTTTTCGGATTGACATCATGCGCAAATATACGCGCTTGGGAGCGCGCCGCCATCGCAAGGGATTTACCGCCGCCCCCAGCGCAGTAGTCAAGAATTGTGCGGCAATCATCGATTGGCAATGCGTCTATCAGCGCTTGACTGCCCGCATCTTGCAGCTCTACCGCGCCACTTAAATACGCTTTTGAAGTTTTCACTTTGCGCGGATTGGATTTTACCCGAAGCGCTGTTTCGCTGATCTGCAGGCTCTCTACGTCGATATCGTCAGTCTCAAGGAGTTCTGTAACCTCAACAATGGTGCTTTTAGACAGATTTACGCGCAAATCGACAGGGGCACGTTCGCCTAATAGGTGAGCAATCTCCATAGCATCCTTGACATAGGACGCTCGCAAAAGATCTACACACCAAGCCTGCAAATTCCAATTCTGTCGAGACGATTCAGCTCCCTCGCTTGAGGCGTGCTGCTTGTAATCATCCATCAACAGGCCAGTTTCTAATCCTTTGAGAGGCGCAGGAGCATGTCCCGCTCCAGAAAATAACTCGTTCACGTCAAAACCTTGCAGTTTGCAAAGTCCGATCATGACGGCGCGCCCCGTCAAAGCACCACCAAGATCTGCGCAACTGTCACGGTTTCGCAAAGCATCAAAGACGTGATCACGTACAGCGGCGCGGTCTTTTGAACCCGCAAAGCGAGATCGACGCGCCCAACGGGTCAGCGCCTTTTCCGCAGCCTCCCCCGCAAAAATTTGATCCAAACACTCTATCGCGGCTGAAACACGCGCCCCAGGGGTCATCTAAGCCGCCTACCCGATACGATAATTGGGGGATTCACGCGTAATTTGAACATCATGAACATGACTTTCTTTCAAACCTGCGCCCGTGATCTTAACGAAACTGCAATTGTGCCGCATTTCTTCAATGGTGGCGCATCCCGTGTATCCCATAGCCGCGCGCAGACCGCCGACCAATTGGTGAACAACCGCGCTCGCAGACCCTTTATAGGGGACTTGCCCCTCGATCCCTTCGGGCACAAGTTTATCGCTTGCAGCATCTTTTTGGAAATAGCGATCTGCAGAGCCACGCGCCATTGCGCCCAAACTGCCCATACCACGATAGCTTTTGAAGCTCCGCCCTTGATAAAGGATCACTTCGCCAGGGCTCTCATCCGTACCAGCCACCATCGAGCCAACCATGGCGCAACTTGCACCAGCACCAATTGCTTTGGCAAAATCACCTGAAAACTTGATCCCGCCATCTGCAATTATTGGCACATCGCCAGCGGCTTTAGCGCACTCAACAATCGCGGTCATTTGCGGCATGCCCACCCCTGCAACCATCCGCGTGGTACAAATAGAGCCAGGTCCAATTCCAACTTTTACTGCATCCGCACCCGCATCAATCAAAGCGCGCGTCGCTTCGGGCGTCACAACATTGCCGACCACAATCTGAACATCGCCAGCGATAGATTTGGCGCGTTTCACCGCCTCAATCACACCAGCGGAATGGCCATGCGCCGTATCAATCACGACAATATCGACCTGCGCATCGATCAAAGTTTCAGTCCGCTCGAAACCTGAATCACCGACGGAAGACGCCGCTGCAACGCGCAAACGACCTAAATCATCTTTGCAGGCAGTCGGGTTCAAAACGGCCTGTTCTGTATCTTTAAGCGTCAAAAGTCCTGTCAAAATACCGGAGCCATCGTGCACCAACAGTTTCTCAATGCGTCGTGCACGCATTAGGCTTTTAGCCTCTTCGAGATCCGCAGGTTCTGCCAGCATCGCCAAGTCTTGCGAGCTCATCATCACATGAACGGGCGTATCATCAGAGCTCGCAAAACGCATGTCACGGTTGGTCAGAATACCTACAACACGCCCTTCTTGATCGACAACCGGGAAGCCAGTGAAATTGTAACGCGCAACCAGTGATTTGGCATCTGCCAGCGTTTGATCCACGCGCAACGTTACTGGGTTATAGACGATGCCGCTTTCAAAGCGTTTGACCCGGCGGACTTCGCGCGATTGTGCTTCGACATCGAGGTTTTTATGGATCACACCCATTCCGCCAGCTTGCGCCATCGAAATCGCCATTCGGCTTTCGGTCACAGTGTCCATCGCAGAGCTCAAAAGCGGAATGTTAAGAGCGATAGATTTGGTTACAAATGTGCGTGTATCTGCCGTGCTCGGAAGCACGTTAGAGGCCCCGGGGACCAATAGCACATCATCAAAAGTAAGGGCCTCGCG
>JAHEGL010000317.1 GCA_024645145.1 Planktotalea sp. | reverse complement strand
AGCGATAGCATGATGCGCCCGCAAATCATTGCCGCTGACCTGGATGATGCCGTTAAAATGATGGAAGCTGCGGGTCAGGTTATCGCGACGTTTTGGAATAACGCTGATAAGGTAAAAGGACGTGTTGGTTTTCATCCCTCCATCCGCAACTTTGCCTATCTTGATGGAAAAGCGCTGTTCTTTGATACGTTTCCACCACTCGTCCACTACAGCCGTGATGAAATGGGCAAAATGCTTCTGACGTTTTCAGACAAGCGTTTAATGCGCTGGGTCGGGCCATTCTTGCAAACCAAGGTCACCGGCATTCAAGATGAATGGTACTCTGCGCCAGAAACGCTTGTTGGACTTGTTGGAAGTGCATGCCGTTTACGTCCCCACGACAGTGCTCGCTTTCTTGAATGGGGGCAGGATTTCGCACGCCGCGCTATGCCGCGTTGGGCTGAAGAGGCGATACCAGAAATGAAAGCCCCGCCCAAGTTGCCGGCCTATTGGACAGGATTTCGTAAAGTGTTGGGTCTGCAAGGAGAACCGAATGTATAGAGTTTTGTTGTTAATAGTCGTTGGATTGGCGCTGACAGGGTGCGGCGTGCCTTTGGTTCCGATGATATGAAAGCTGTTGCTTTAAGCGCGCTCGCGCTTCTTTTGGCTGGCTGTGTGTCATCTGAAAATGCTCCACAAACGGTGCAATTCGCGCAAGCTGGGCCGGACACCTGCGCGAAAAGCGAGTTTGCAGCTTTGGTCGGAACCCCGATCAATAACGCCGAATTGCCTTTGACGCAGACCTATCGCGTTATCTTCCCTGACAGTGTTGTGACAACAGATTTCATGGCTGATCGCATGGAAGTTATTGTCGATGCGAATGGCATCGTGACAGGTCTGCGCTGCGGTTAACCCCAGCTAGGACAGAGCAATACCTGGTTCGCAGTTTTTGAACTGTTCTACGGGATCAAACGCTCCATCGAGCGCGATCTCGTGGATGGTTTCGCCAAGTATCGCTTGAGCGGTCACATTGTTTTGCAGTCCCGTCAAAACATTGCCAAAGCCTGTGTCGGACACTGATAACGTTGTTCCGGTAATCTGGTGCCTCGTCGTCTGGATGAAAGGTCCGTTTGGCGCGAAACGGATCGCGAAAATCTCAGCATTTGCCCAACCCTCGGGGAGCGTCAACTTGAGCGTATAGAGCGCACCGTCGTAAGTGAGCTCTAAATCGGTGTCTGATCCGTTGTCGGTCACAGTGCAAATAGGGCTGGGCGAAAATTCCCAAGCATCAGCACCTGTACCGAACACGAGGCTGGCAGCAACGAAGCCAAAAGTGATGGCACCGCGCATGTTAAGAACGCTTTCGACGCGGTTTTACGCCACCGCGTTGACCTGGCCGACCCGCTGTGGAGCGACCTGACATTTTATGTGCTTCGCTTACCGCGTCTTCAATCACTGATTGACGCGCCATAGGATCAGCACCAATCGCGAGATCAACGGTCTCCAAGCGTTTCACCTCGTCACGCAGACGAGCAGCTTCTTCGAACTCAAGGTTTTCAGCTGCTTTGCGCATATCCACACGCAAGCCATCCAACACCGTTTGCAAATTCGCGCCTGCAAGCGGTTTATCTACCTTTGCGGTGACGCGGTTCATGTCCACATCGCCCTTGTAGAGCCCCGCAAGAATATCTTCGACGTTCTTCTTCACGGTTGCAGGGGTAATACCATGCTCTTCATTATAAGCGATTTGCTTCGCACGACGGCGATCTGTTTCGCCAAGCGCGCGCTCCATCGAACCGGTGATCTTGTCTGCATACATAATCACGCGCCCATCGGCATTTCGCGCTGCTCGGCCAATTGTCTGGATGAGTGAGGTTTCAGAGCGCAAAAAGCCCTCTTTGTCGGCGTCCAAAATCGCGACCAAACCGCATTCAGGAATGTCCAACCCTTCGCGCAAAAGGTTAATTCCGATCAGCACATCAAAGGCCCCGAGGCGCAAGTCGCGCAGAATTTCGATGCGTTCAATCGTGTCGATATCGCTGTGCATGTAGCGCACCTTGATGCCTTGCTCGTGCATGTACTCGGTTAAATCTTCGGACATGCGTTTGGTTAAAGTAGTGACAAGGGTGCGGAATCCATCCGCAGTGACTTTGCGCACTTCGTCGAGCAAATCATCGACTTGCGTCTCAACGGGGCGAATTTCCACCATCGGGTCTAGCAGGCCGGTGGGGCGAATGATTTGTTCTGTGAACACGCCGCCCGTTTGCTCCATTTCCCACTTCGAGGGCGTTGCGGAAACAAACACAGATTGCGGGCGCATCGCGTCCCATTCCTCAAATTTAAGCGGGCGATTATCCATGCAAGAGGGCAGACGGAATCCGTGCTCTGCCAGCGTCATTTTGCGGCGGAAGTCACCTTTGTACATGCCACCAATCTGGGGCACGGAAACGTGGCTTTCATCCGCAAACACAATAGCGTTGTCAGGGATAAACTCAAACAGAGTGGGGGGCGGCTCGCCTGGTGCGCGACCGGTCAAATAACGCGAATAGTTTTCGATACCATTGCAAACGCCCGTCGCTTCCAACATTTCGATGTCAAAATTCGTACGCTGTTCAAGGCGTTGCGCTTCAAGCAATTTGGCCTCTGATACAAGCTGATCAAGCCGCACACGCAGCTCTTTTTTGATTTTGCCAATCGCTTGGTTCATGGTGGGCTTCGGCGTCACATAGTGTGAATTCGCATAGACGCGCACACGCTCTTTGTTGTCTTTCTTTTCGCCGGTCAGCGGGTCAAATTCCACAATGCTTTCAAGCTCTTCGCCGAAGAAAGACAACCGCCATGCACGATCTTCAAGGTGCGCTGGGAATATCTCGAGACTGTCGCCGCGTACGCGGAAAGAGCCACGCGCAAACGCTGAATCATTGCGCTTGTACTGCTGGGCGACCAAGTCTTGCATCACGCCGCGTTGATCATAATTTTTACCAACTTCAAGGTCCTGCGTCATCGCGCCGTAGGTTTCTACAGAGCCGATACCGTAGATGCACGACACAGATGCGATGATAATCACATCATCGCGTTCCAAAAGTGCGCGCGTGGCCGAGTGGCGCATACGGTCAATCTGCTCGTTGATCTGGCTTTCTTTCTCAATGAACGTGTCAGAGCGGGCGACATAGGCTTCGGGTTGATAATAGTCATAAAAGCTGACGAAATATTCGACAGCATTGTCGGGAAAGAAACCTTTGAACTCACCATAAAGCTGCGCTGCGAGTGTTTTGTTAGGCGCAAGAATGATGGCAGGGCGCTGCGTCTGCTCGATCATCTTCGCCATGGTAAAAGTCTTACCCGTACCTGTGGCACCCAGTAAAACTTGATCACGTTCGCCGCTTGCGATCCCCTCACACAACTCTTTAATCGCAGTTGGTTGATCGCCTGCTGGTTCAAACTCTGTCTGAAGTTTGAACGCGATACCGCCCTCGAGCTTTACGCGCTCTCGTACGTCGCCCTTGGGCGCGTTTAACAAAGTGTCAGAACCGTCGTTGTTCACAAAAGACATGGGCGACTCGCTTTTAGGGGTTACCGCTAAAATTGATCACTTTTTGTTCACATTCAAGGGTAGGGCCGCGACAATTCTTGCGCGGTCTCAATCGCCGATGAAAGACAAAACAACGTTGCCGTCATCGCCTTGTAGCAGTGCCTCACCAGCAACTTCATCTGGGATGATCCGGTTCTGACTATCTGCGGCTGCACCGCAAAATTGGCCCTTGACCTGCGCCGTCGTGTTCGCACCGGTAAGTTGAACGACACGATTGTTCGCAATCAATTGCATATTCGTACCGGAGTATGCGGTGCCGTTTATTTCCAGATCACGCATATCAATCCTGTCAAAGTCAGGATCTGCGATATTCTCACGCGTGAACGGGTTTTGCGCGGTGCTGATTGTCACAACACTGTCCAAAGTCCCGCGCTCAAAGTCGACACTCGCATCATAACTACCAAGCCCGCCAAATCCGGTACCTGATTGATTTGTATAGGCATAAACCGCATCGCCCGTATAGCGGGCCGTGCCACTTGTGGGCATGTCTTCAAGCCGCTTTGCCACCCCGATGGCCCCGACCGCAGAATAGGTTTCACCGTCGACTGTATACTCCATCGAATAGAGCGAAGCATATTCGTAACGCCCGCCTGGATTCACCAGTTTAAACACCACACCTTCGTTTTCCGCTTCGTCGGCACTGTCAAATCCGTCGTCGTCGGCGAATTTAAAGAGCCCATCATCGACAACCAGCTTTCCGCCACCATGTCGCACACGACCCGAAACGCGGCGGACCTGTGCTGAACTTTGGCGCGCGGTCACGACACTGTCGCTTAAAAAGCTCAAGTTGTTCGTATCGCTGCCAAGCAAGGGGTCGTAATTCGGGATTGAAACTTGGGGTTGTTCGAGCGCAATCGCCGTCTCCTGAGAAAAGCCGCACGCGCTCACGCACACCGCAAGGGGAAGAACGAGATGACACCGAAACACGCAAACTCTCCTGATCGCTGGTTGTGGCGTTACACGAAAAGACCATTCATCTCAATTAAAGAGCTATCACATCAATGTTTCCAAAACCGGCGTTGCCTTTATTTGCTTTTGTGAACGCCAATAAATGCGGGTCAAATTGTTCCTTTTCACGCAGATCGTCCCCTTGCGAAAAACCGCCATATCCGCGATATAAGCACTGAGTAACCGG
>JAHEGL010000313.1 GCA_024645145.1 Planktotalea sp. | reverse complement strand
ACGCGCGTCCAGAATACTATTTTCAGTATGACAATCCTGAATTCCAAGCCTTGATGACGACGCTTAACGCAACCGCGGATCCAGCGATGCGCTCAGAAATGATTGCAACGGCGCAGACCACAATTTCGCAGGACTATGTGAACGGCTATTTATTCCAACTTGCGTTCCCGACTGTGGCAGACGCGAAAGTGTCTGGGCTTTGGGCAAACGCGCCGACCCAAGCAACAGATCTGACTGGTGTAAGCTGGTCTAACTAATCGCCATCAAATACGCCCGCGCAGCATTTCAATGCGCGCGCGTATTTCGTTTCTTACAAAACCTTCATTGGGCCGATCAACGAGCGTGGCGAACCAATGCTCTGGCGGGTTACGCCCACGCGAATTGCCCTCAAATTTCAATGCTCTCAGAACTCGTGCGCTCTCATCGCTCAGAATGTCTGGCGTATCGAACCCGTTCAAAGTGCCCCAAATGCGTGTCCAGCAACGTCCAACGCTCCACGGATTATAGCCCCCACCCCCAAGAACCATGAGACGTGTTGCCATGGGCATCAAGGTACCCACCACTTCGGCATGCGCATTATTGGAAAGTGACAACCGCGACAACGGATCTTCTTCAATCGCATCGGAACCGCATTGCACAACGATTGCGTCAGGTTCAAAATTTTCGATCAAAGGCACGATCAATTCCTGCAACGCAACTCGCATCTCGCTATCGTTAAAGCCACGCATCACAGGCAGATTGTACGCGCTCCCTTGCGCGGTGTCGTCAATGCGACCCGTAAAGGGCCAGCGATTTTCTTCGTGAACCGAAATCATCCGCACGGATCGATCACCGCTAAAACCAAACTCGACCCCATCCGGATGATGCGCGTCGATATCCACATAAGCGATACGGGATGCGCCATGGTGTTGAAGGGCTTTGATGGCAAATACAGGATCATTGAGATAGCAAAACCCGTTCGCTCGATCAGGCATACCATGGTGCGTTCCACCCCCTGGAACATGCACGATACCGCCATCTTTTAGCAATTCGGCCGCAAGCATGACACCGCCGACACCTGTTGCAGGACGGCGGAACATTTCGCCAAAGACCGGATTAGAATGCGACCCAAGATCGAACTGAGCGCGCTCTTCATCGCTTACTTGCCCGCGTCGCTCCGCCCGCGCGAGGGCAGAGATGTAGGCGGGTGTATGAAATTCCCATAGCGCCTTTGGCTTGGCGCGCGGGGACGTGCGATATTGGGTCTCAGGCAACCAACCCAAAGATCGGCTGAGGTCAATCACCGTCGAAACACGCGGCACCCGCAACGGGTGAAGTCGGCCATAAGACGATCCACGATAGATTTTCGAACCAATGAAAACGGGGTGTTGCAACATCCCCTTTGACATACACCAGCATGACGATGTGACAAGGCCTCTGGACGCTCACGCAGCTCTCGCCTAGCGTATCCCAATGCTGCGCTATAGCCTGAAACGTCTGCTGTCCCTTGTGATCAGCCTGATCATCGCGAGCCTTGTCATCTTTTTGGTGATCGAGGTCGCGCCGGGTGATCCTGCATCCTTCATGCTTGGGATAAACGCGCAAGAAGACACACTAAACGCCCTGCGCGAAGAATTAGGGCTCAATCAAAGCAAGCTTGAGCGCTATCTGTCTTGGACCTCAGGTATGCTGCAAGGCGATTTTGGTACATCCTACACATACCGCACACCTGTCGCCCAAATGGTGGCGGACCGCCTTTGGGTGTCCTTGCCGCTTGCGCTTTATGCGCTCGCCCTTTCTACCATGATCGCTTTTCCAGCAGGGATTTATGCCGCATCTCGTCGTGGCGCGCCTGGCGATGTAGCGGTGATGGGGGCAACACAATTGGGCGTGGCGATCCCGAATTTCTGGTTCGCGATGATGCTTGTTCTGATCTTTGCCATAAACCTGCGCTGGTTTTCAGCCGGCGGCTTTCCAGGTTGGGATGAAGGTTTATTCGCAGGCCTAAAGGCATTGACCTTGCCGGCAATCGCATTGGCCTTGCCCCAGGCCGCGATCCTTGCGCGCGTTATGCGTTCATCCTTGCTTGATATATTGAACGAAGACTTCATAAGAACCGCGCGCGCAAAAGGGCTCAGCCGGCGTCAAGCGTTGTGGCGTCACGCACTCAGAAATGCTTTGATCCCAGTGCTAACAATCATCGGTTTGCAATTCTCGTTTTTGCTGGCTGGATCAATTATCATCGAACAAGTCTTTTATCTACCCGGACTTGGACGCCTCGTCTTTCAATCCATATCGCAACGCGATTTGATAGTGGTCGAAAGTGTTGTGATGCTTTTGGTCTTCGCCGTGATCATGGTGAATTTCATCGTTGATCTCGCCTATGCTTTCGTGGATCCGCGCTTAAGGTCGCGCACATGAAATCACGTAATCTCATCATCGGTGGTGCGCTTTCTGCACTGTTTGTTGCTGCGGCTTTGATCAGCTTTGCGTGGACCCCGTTTGACGTGACGCAGATGAATATTCCCGCAAAACTGCAAACACCCAATAGCACACATTGGCTCGGGACTGATCACTTTGGACGCGATATCTTTAGCATGATCATGGTGGGCGCGCGCACCTCTATTGCTGTTGCTCTGGTCGCGGTTGGGATTGGTATGGGCGTTGGTGTTCCACTGGGCCTCGCCGCTGCAGCGCGACAAGGCAGTCTCCTCGATGAGGTGATTATGCGCGGCAATGATCTTGTCTTTGCTTTCCCGTCCCTCGTGATCGCCATTCTTATCACGGCAGTGTTTGGCCCGGGCGCGGTGAACGCGATTATCGCGATTGGTATCTTCAACATTCCAGTTTTTGCGCGACTCACCCGTGGTGCAGCGCTTCCGCTATGGCAACGCGAATTTATCATGGCCGCGCGCGTCGCAGGCAAGGGCGCATCGCGTATATCGCTCGAACATATCCTGCCCAACGTAACCAACCTTTTGATTGTGCAGGTAACGATACAATTTTCACTTGGCATACTCGCCGAAGCGGGGCTGAGTTACGTCGGCCTCGGGGCGCAACCGCCACTTCCAAGCTGGGGACGTATGCTCGCTGATGCGCAAACCATGGTCAGCTTTGCACCCCATCTTGCCCTCATTCCAGGCGGCGCGATCATCTTGACTGTGCTCGGTCTGAACTTAATGGGGGATGGTCTGCGCGACCTGCTCGATCCACGCATTCGGGTGGAGCGCACATGAGTCTTTTTTCTATCCAAGATCTCAACCTGAGCATTCACGGCAGCCCTATCCTGAAAGGCGTGTCGCTAGAACTGGCGCAGGGCGAGATTGTCGCGATCACGGGCGAAAGCGGATCGGGTAAATCACTTACCGCCTTTAGCGTGATGCAGCTTTTGCCCCGTGGAACCGTCACCACAGGATCCATCAAGCTCGACGGTCAAGACCTGCTGAACGCGCCAGATACAGACATGTGTAAACTGCGTGGCAATGATATTGGCATGGTCTTTCAAGAACCGATGACTGCGCTGAACCCGTTAAAAACAGTGGGTGACCAAGTGATGGAGACGATCTTGCTCCACATAAGTCAAGGTCGCGATGACGCGCGGCAACGCGCTAAAGAGGTCCTCGCACGTGTTGGTCTGCCCCCAGAGACTTACAGCCTTAGCCGCTTCCCGCATGAGCTCTCCGGTGGTCAGCGCCAGCGCGTTGTTATCGCAATGGCGATCGCCCTGCGCCCACGTCTACTGATTGCGGATGAGCCGACCACGGCGCTAGATGTCACCACACAAGCGCAGATATTGGCGCTTTTGAAAGACCTCGTTCAGGATTTTGGAATGGGGCTCTTGATGATCACGCACGACCTCGCCGTCGTGTCCGATATGGCGGATCGGATCGTTGTGATGCGCAGTGGCGAAGTTGTCGAAACCGGTGCAACCAAGACCGTTTTTGCCAATATGCAGCACCCCTACACGCGCGCACTTTTCACGGCCTCCACGCATGAGGTTGACCTACCGCAAGCGCCCGGGTCAAACGATCCATTGTTGGTCGTTCAAAATGCAATCCGCGATTACCCCAAACCGCGCACCACACTCTTTGCCCCGCGCGCCTATACCCGTGCAGTAAACGGCGTCAGTTTTACCCTTAGCAAGGGTGAGCGTATCGGTCTGGTCGGCGAAAGTGGCTGTGGCAAATCCACACTCACCCGTGCCATTTTGGGGCTGGAACCATTGCAAGGTGGATCTATCAGAGCATTCGGACGAGAGGTTGGACCAAACATGCCAGCGGCTCTACGCTCAGGCTTACAGGTCGTTTTTCAAGATCCATACGGCAGTTTCAACCCGCGCCATAAAGTAGCACGCATTATCACAGAACCCTTCCATTTGCTCGATACGCCACCCACAGGATTGGCGCGCAAAAGCCAGATCAACGACGCGCTTTTGGTGGTGGGTCTGCACCCTGATGACGCTGATAAATACATCCATGCCTTCAGCGGTGGGCAACGCCAGCGCATTGCCATTGCACGTGCGCTGATCATACGCCCTGACGTCATTATTTTTGATGAAGCCGTAAGCGCGCTTGATGTGTCAATCCGCGCGCAAATTCTCGATCTCATTGCGGAGCTGACACAAACACATGAACTGAGCTATCTCTTTATCAGTCATGACTTAAGCGTTGTACGCACGATCACTGACCGCGTGCTGGTGATGAAAGATGGCGAAATTGTCGAAGATGGCGAAACAGAACAA
>JAHEGL010000302.1 GCA_024645145.1 Planktotalea sp. | reverse complement strand
GAGAATGTCGCCAAAGCGAATATTCAACAGGTCACGATCCGCATGCGCACCAGATTTTCCAATCGCCATAACAACGCGACCCCAATTCGGGTCTTCGCCGGCAATCGCCGTTTTAACCAAAGGCGAGTTTGCAATGGCCAAGCCGTGAGTGCGGGCGTCCGCGTCGTTCAAAGCGCCCGTCACTTGGATTTCGATGAGTTTCGTCGCGCCTTCACCGTCGCGCACGACTTGTAGCGCAAGATCTTTCATCACGCTGTGTAGCGCGACTTTGAAGTCGGTATTATACGTGACATCCATATCACTGGCACCAGTCGCCGCGATCAAAAGGGAGTCGGACGTAGACGTGTCGCTATCGACGGTGATGGAGTTAAAGGTCACTTCATTCAGCTCAGACACCATCGTTTGCAGATCGGCACGTGCGATTTTGGCATCGGTAAAAATGTAGACCAGCATCGTCGCCATATCCGGCGCAATCATGCCGGACCCTTTGGCAATGCCAGCGATCGAGACGGTTTTGCCGTTCACGTCGATTTCAGCGCCTGCGCCTTTAGCAAAAGTATCCGTCGTGCGGATGGCTTCTGCGGCGGGCTTTATTGCGGTCTCGTCTAGCGACGCTTTCAGTTCGATTATTTTCGCGGTGATACGATCATGTGCGAGAGGCTCGCCAATAACACCGGTTGAGGACGAAAACACACGCGATTCAGGTAGATCTAGTACTGTCGCAACGGCGCTTGTGACTGCTTTTGTCGCCTCAATACCATTTTTGCCAGTGAACGCATTTGCATTGCCGGAGTTCACAATAATTGCCGCCCCAGCATCGCTGTCGCTGCCAATTTTCGCCTGACAATCAAGGACAGGAGCTGCGCGGGTGGAAGACTTGGTAAACACGCCAGCCACTGCACTGCCCGGCGCGATTTTCGCCAGCATCACATCTGTGCGCCCTTGGTATTTTACCCCTGCGGCAACAGAGGAAAAAGACACGCCACTAATTCGCGGCAAATTCGGAAACTGCTCCGGCGCAAGCGGGGAGCGGGGTGGCGTGCCTGCCATATTTTACTTCTCCAGTAGAGTGAGGTCTTTGAGTTGGGATGTGTCGATCTTGTCCATCGCCGTTCTAGAAACGGTCGCGGCGGCGGTCAACTTTTCAATATAGGCATCAACCACGTTCATGCGCACTTGCTGTTCAAGCTCTTCGCGCACGTCCTCAACTTTTGGCGCGTCCTTGGTGCGTGTTTCATTAAGCTTGATAACGTGCCAGCCAAACTGCGTCTGCACAGGGGCGGAAATTGCACCTGTGTCCATGACTTTTACCGCCTCTTCAAAGGCAGGTACCATCTGACCTGCGCCAAACCAACCCAAGGCACCACCGCGAGGGCCGGAAGGACCTGTCGATTTCGTCTTTGCGAGCTCTACAAAATCAGCACCAGCTTCTAGCTCTGCAACGAGCGCTTTTGCTTCTTCTTCGGTCTCAACCAGAATGTGCGAAGCGTCAAATTCCTTTTCAGGCGCTGCGCCCCCATATGTTTCGTCGTAGACCGTTTTGATCGCTTCTTCGGTGACGGCACCTTCCAACATTTTATCCATGTGCTCTGCCGCCATCATTGCACGCTGTTCATTTTCGAGAGCAAGCTGAACACGGCTTGGAAGATTATCGCCTTCTTGTTCCGCAAGAACAGTCTGCTGGATGATCTGATCCAAGATCCCCTTGAACAGAACGTCATCTGGCAAATTGCGATATTGTTCTGGCAAGCTAGAGCGCACAACGATCATGTGACCCATTGTGATATCCGTCCCGTTTACAGTCGCGATAACTTGATCTGCGCCCTCTTCGGCTGCCAAAGGCAATGCAAGCAGTGCTGTCGCAGCAACTGTGGCCAAAAATGAAGTGCGTTTTAACATCGTTTTTTCCTTGCTTTTAGCGGCTTTCGTACGCGCCGTTGACACTGGCATAGCCGACCACTACATCGATTTTAAGCCATGGTTCAGGCCGTCTTTCACCCCTTTATCTATGGGTTACGTGCAGGGCGAGCAAGTCGAGCCTGAGTACAAAGACGTCAAGAATGGATGAGCGCAGATGCTAGGACTCGGAAAAATCACCAAAAAGATCTTCGGAACGCCGAATGATCGCAAAGTGAAGGCTACGCGCCCGCTGGTCGAAAAGATCAATGCGTTGGAGCCAGAGTTCGAAAAACTGAGCGACGCCGGCCTTATTGAAAAAACCGAAGAGCTGAAAAAGCGCGCGATTGGTGGCGAAAGCCTTGATGACCTTTTGCCAGAAGCGTTTGCCAACTGTCGCGAAGGGGCACGCCGTGCGCTGGGTCTGCTCGCGTTTGATACTCAGTTGATGGGTGGCATCTTTCTGCATCAGGGCAATATCTCTGAGATGAAAACAGGCGAGGGCAAAACGCTTGTTGCGACGTTGCCTGCGTATTTGAATGCTTTGACGGGCAAAGGTGTGCACATTGTAACGGTGAACGACTATCTCGCCAAGCGTGACGCGGAATGGATGAGCAAAGTCTTCGGTGCTCTTGGCCTAACCACGGGTGTTATTTATCCGCAACAGCCTGACGATGAAAAGAAAGCGGCTTACGCGTGTGACGTGACATATGCCACGAACAACGAGCTTGGTTTCGATTATTTGCGCGACAACATGAAATCTGAGCTGTCCCAGATGTACCAGCGTGAACATAACTTCGCGATTGTCGACGAAGTGGATTCGATCCTGATCGATGAAGCGCGTACACCATTGATTATTTCCGGCCCTGCCGCTGATCGCTCTGAGCTTTATAAAGCGATTGATCTGGCTATTCCTGAGTTGACCGACGAGCATTTCGAGCTCGACGAAAAAACCCGCAATGTGTCCTACACGGAAGAAGGTAACGAGTTTCTTGAGAACCTGCTGCGTGAAAAAGGGATGCTTGAGGAAAATGCGACGCTTTACGACCCTGAAAGCACGACACTTGTGCATCACGTGAACCAGGGTTTGCGCGCGCACAAGCTGTTTGAGAAAGATAAAGAATACATCGTGCGCGATGGTGAAGTTGTTCTGATTGACGAATTCACGGGTCGCATGATGTCTGGTCGTCGTTTGTCTGATGGTCTGCACCAAGCGATTGAAGCCAAGGAAGGCTGCCCAATCCAGCCTGAGAATGTCACGCTCGCTTCTGTTACTTTCCAAAACTACTTCCGTCTTTATAACAAGCTCTCCGGTATGACTGGAACCGCGATGACCGAAGCGGAAGAATTCGCAGAGATTTATGGTCTTGGTGTTGTTGAGGTTCCAACAAACCGTCCAATCGCGCGTGTCGATGAGCATGACCAAGTGTTCCGTACGGCCAAAGAGAAATACCAAGAGATCGTCAATGTCGTGAAAGAAGCGCAAGAAAAGGGTCAGCCTTGCCTTGTCGGTACGACGTCGATTGAGAAGTCTGAATTCCTATCCAATATGCTGACTGAAGTGGGTCTGGCGCATAACGTTTTAAACGCGCGTCAACATGAGCAAGAAGCACAGATTGTCGGCGATGCGGGCAAGCTTGGCGCGATTACGATTGCGACAAACATGGCGGGTCGCGGCACGGACATTCAGCTTGGCGGTAATGTAGAGCTGAAGGTACTTGAAGCGCTTGCGGCAGAACCTGACGCCGATCCAGAGGCGGTGCGCAAGCGCGTTGAGGATGAGCATCAGACATGGCGTCAGAAGGTCCTTGATGCCGGTGGTCTTTATATCATCGCAACAGAGCGCCACGAAAGCCGCCGCATTGATAATCAGCTTCGTGGTCGTTCCGGTCGTCAGGGTGATCCGGGTCGTTCTGCGTTCTTCCTATCTCTTGATGACGATTTGATGCGCATTTTCGGTTCAGAGCGTTTGGACAAAGTTCTGAACACGCTTGGCATGAAAGAGGGTGAAGCGATTGTGCACCCATGGGTGAACAAATCTCTAGAGCGCGCGCAGGCGAAAGTTGAGGGTCGTAACTTTGACATTCGTAAGCAGCTTCTGAAGTTTGACGATGTGATGAACGACCAGCGTAAAGTAATCTTTGCGCAGCGCCGTGAGATCATGGAGTCTGAGGACGTTTCCGAGATTACGCAGGATATGCGCTATCAAGTAATCGATGATTTGATCGGTCAGTATATGCCCCCGAAATCCTACGCCGATCAGTGGGACATGGAAGGCCTGCATGGCGCAGTGGCTGAAGCGGTCAACATTGATGTGCCTGTGCAAGAGTGGGGCGTCGAAGAGGGCGCGGATGACGATGTGATCCGTGAGCGCCTTGAAAAAGCAGCGGATGAAGCGATGGCATCGAAAGTTGCTGCCTTTGGCCCTGACAATATGCGCCAGATCGAAAAGCAGATGTTGCTGCAAACGATTGACGGCAACTGGCGTGAGCACCTTGTGACGCTTGAGCATCTTCGCTCTGTTGTCGGTTTCCGTGGCTATGCGCAGCGTGATCCGCTCAATGAGTATAAGAACGAAAGCTTCCAGCTGTTTGAAAGCATGCTTGATAGCCTTCGTACAGAAGTGACGCAGAAACTTGGCCAAGTGCGTCCAATGACGGATGAAGAGCAGGCGCAGATGGTTGCGGAGTTCCAAGCACAGCAAGCAGCGTCGCAGGAGGCAGGAAGTGATGCGTCTTCAGAAGCATCACAAGCGCCTGAACCAGAAGTCGCTGGGTTTGATGAGAATGACAGTTCCACATGGGGCAATCCGGGTCGAAATGATCCATGCCC
>JAHEGL010000004.1 GCA_024645145.1 Planktotalea sp. | reverse complement strand
AGCGCGATGCAACCGCGCCCATCAAGACAAACAGTGGCACGATCGAAAGATCGTAGGTCACGGTCGTTTCGTAAACTGTCGTACCAAAGAGCGAAAGAGACGGGCCAAAGCCGATAATCATAGACATGCCCGCAAGGCCACAAATACCCATGGCAAAGCCAATAGGTACAGTGAGAATAAGCATAACGAAGAGAACGATGAACGTCAGCGTGCCAATTGTAATCGGGTCCATCAGTCTTCCAAATCTGGGGCTAGCGGGTGTGTGTGGCCCTGAATGCTAGGAGTGAAGAATTGCACAAGTGCGATGAAGGCAGCGACGCTTGCGGCGCAGGCCATCAAGATCACGACCGGCCAGACGGGAAGGAACAGAACGTCTGTTGCAAGCCCGTCTTCATAGAATTTTATGCCACGGTCCCAAAGGCGCCAGGCCACGAGCGTGATGAACACCACCGCGCTGAGCGCAGCAATCATCGCAAATATGCGCTGCACGATTTTATGTACAACGGAGTCCAGCACGTCTACCGCGATATGCCCGCGATCAAGCGTTGTAATCGCAAGACCGAAGAGCACCAAAAGCCCCATGCCCAATTGTATCATTTCCACCGCAAAGGTGATCGGCGCGTTAAAGAAATAACGCCCAACAACATCGACAAAGGTGATCAGCATCACTGCAATCAACACGACGCAAGCAAATGCTGCCAATGCTTTGGACAAGGATTTCAACAGATTTTCCAAGGGGGCCTCTCACGAAAAAGAATGGCACCAGAGCTGGTCTGGTGCCATATTTTCACTTTAGCGATTAGTTAGTGCCGGAGTACTTGGCAACTGTCGCTTTGAAGTCTTCCAGCAGAGCTGCGCCATCAAGGCCAGCTGCGTTCGCTTTTTCGACCCATGCATCGTTCATGAATGCAATCTTGTCGCTCCAGCGCTGAAGCTCTTCGCCTTCAAGCTTATGGAATACGCCACCTTGCTCTTCAGCAAGTTTACGGCCTACTGCGTCCGCGTCATCCCAGCCTTTGCCGAAGATTTTCGCACCAGCAACGCCACCAAGGTCTGTCAGCACTTTCTTGTGCTCATCAGACAGGCTGTCAAACTTTGCAGGGTTCATCATCACAGCGAATGGTGTTGTGTATAGACCACCTGGAATTTCGAGGTGGTAGTTCACCAGCTCACCCAAGCGGAAACCACCGATGGATTCGAATGGGAACATTGCGCCGTCTGCAACACCCTTTTGGATCGCTTCATAGGCTTGTGTCGCTGGCAGAGCTACTGGCGTTGCGCCAAGCGCTTCACCCATACGAACACCGCCGCCGCCAACACGCAGCTTTACACCTGCGAGGTCTTCAAGCGTTTTGATTGGCTCTTTGGAGTGGATCGCGCCGGGACCATGCACAAACATTGTGATGATTTTGACGTCTTTGAATTCTTTGTCGAAGCCGATGTTACGGTCATACCAGTCATATGCCGCTTGGCTGCCGATTTCACCGTTTGGTGACAAGAACGGAAGCTCTGCACCGCGCAGAATTTCGAACGGGCCAGGTGTGTAGGCCACAACGTGATAAGACATATCTGCCGCGCCATCGCGCACAACGTCGTACTGGCCTGGTGGCTTTGCGATTGGCGCTGGGTCGATCTTGATCTTAAGCGTACCGCCGGATGCTTCTTCCACAGCTGCGATCCATGCAGGCAGGGTTGTCGCAGTATGGTGATGCTTGGGTGGCAGCCATGTGGACATGCGCAGCGTTACTGTTTCGGCAAACGCCGCTGTCGCACCAAGGCTGAACGCGAGCGCGCCGGCAACCAAGCTGGTTTTCATAAGTGTTCTACGTTTCATTTTTTTCCTCCCAGAAAATTTGGTTTGCTGTTCTACCATGCTTTGGCACCGCAACTTTATGAATCGCAGCAAACACCATCTTTGCGAGGTCAGCAATACAGATTCGTTACTTGTTTTGTCGTAGAGTCTCTAGGTGTTTAACAAGATCAAGCGCCGTCTTCCAAGCAATCTGTTGGATGTCTTGCGGGCTCAACTCGGCAGGGGCGAGCGCGTGGGCATAAGGATCATCCTTGAAGATCGGATAATCAGACCCGAGCATAATGCGATCTGCGCCAAAAAGTTTGACTGCTGCCTCAAGCGCGCGAGGGCCAAGAGAGGCGCAATCGTACCAGATGCGGCGTAAACGCTTTGTCGGGAAAGGTGCGTCAGGATTGCGGTGGCGTGCTATGCTCTCAAGCCGCTCAAAGATGAAAGGAAGTGTTCCGCCAAGGTTCACCACTTGGAACGTCACACGCGGGTAAGCATCAAGCATATCGGAGAGGATCACAGTCAACGCTATCTGTGCCGCACTGTTTTGCAGATCAAGTGCAGACAGGCGATATTGCATATGATCACTTGGGCGGGCAGGGGGTTCTTCCCCAACTTTAAGGCCCGGATGCAGCATAATGTGACAGCCATACGTGTTGGCCGCCTCAAGTAGGGGGCGCATCTTTTCCATGTCATCGAGTGTGTTGAAATAATTTGACGGTAGAATGATCCCGATTAACCCAAGGTCACGACGAATGCGGATCACCTCCGCACAGGCGAGATCCATATCTGCAAGCGGCACGCCTGCGAGACCGATGAGCGCGCCATTTTTTTGTGCCAAGCTCTGCAAGATGGTCGTTGAATGCGTAGATCGCTGTTGCGATCTCTTCTGCGGGTAACAGATCAACCCCCAATGCGCCTGGAAAAGTAAGCATACGATGGGTCAGTCCTTGGGCTTTCATCTGCGCAAGGCCAACTGTGTAATCATAGTAAGCTGGGGTAAACGGAAACGCGCCGTTCATCGCAACAATGTTCAGTGATCCGTCTTCTGTTTCGCGCAGAAAAGGTCGCGTGTGACGGGCTGCAATCACCTTTCGCAAGCCACCGCCATAGTAATGGGCATGCATGTCGATACGATAGTGATCTGTGCTCATGCGCGCGCCCTTAAATGCGAAAACCGCAGCGCCCTAATGGGAGCCGCGGTTCGACTTAGCTTAGCTTTTGCTGAAATAGATAGTCCTTACAGACCCCATTTCGCCGCGGTTGTTTCAAAGAAACCTTGTGTCTTCTTCAGCTCAACCCAAGAGTTGACGTAGTTGATCCAAACTTGGTCAGCTTGTGGCAACAATATCGCGATAGGTGTTGGTGCGCGCGCGCTTTCCACAGCGACTTGCTGCACGTTCGGGAACTTTTTGACCAGCGTTGAACCCTCAATGTTGGACGTGATGAAAACATCCGCACGGCCAGACAATACTTCTTGGTAGCCACGCGCCGGCGCTTCTACGACTGTGATTTGCGCATCAGGGAACCACTCGCGCACGAGCTTTTCGAATGTTGTACCCAGCGTTGTGGCGACTTTGACGTCTGCCATGTTGATGCTGTCCCAGCTGCTGAAACGATCTGCTTTGTCCGCTGTTGTGAACGGCAAAATCTCGACAGAAATATAGCTGCTGGAATAACCCGCTGCCTTAAGACGCGCAGGGCTGATAGAAGCAGAGCCCGTCATGTGGTAGTTGCCCGCGACAACACCGTTCACCAAAGTCTTCCAATCCGTGGGTACGAACTCAACTTCAACACCAAGATCTGCGCCAAGCTGCGTCATTACGTCGATATCAAACCCAACATAAGAGTTTGTCGCAGCGTCACGCACAGACATCGGGTTCCAGTCACCGGTTGTGCCGACTTTCAGAACTCCGCCTGACAGAATTTCGTTCAAAGCCGACTGCGCGCTTGCTGGTGCGCCGACAAGCGCCGTCATGCAGGCGGCTACAACGCCCAATTTTTTGAATATGTTCATCATTTTCTCCGATACCTTCGCGCGATCTGCGCTTTTGTGAGTGTCAATTTCTGTTTACATGTTCTAAGGCGTTTATCGCGAACTTCAAGGAGCGCAGGATGAGTAAAACGGGCAATGCTATTGAGATTAGCAATCTCAACAAGTGGTACGGCGATTATCAGGCGCTTAAAAACATTGATTTAAATGTCGCCCATGGCGAGCGTATTGTTGTGTGCGGCCCTTCAGGCTCTGGCAAATCCACTTTGATCCGTTGCGTAAATTCGTTGGAAGAGCACGACAGCGGCCGTATCGTCGTCGATGGTATCGAAATGATCGACAACGCATCTATCAACGCCATCCGCTCCGAAGTTGGCATGGTATTTCAACAGTTCAATCTGTTTCCGCACCTTACCATTCTGCAAAATCTCACGCTTGGCCCTATGAAAGCAAGGGGCATGAGCAAAGCAGACGCAGAAGCGCGCGCGATGAAATACCTTGAGAGCGTGCGTATTCCTGACCAAGCGCATAAGAAACCAAGCGAGCTATCAGGTGGTCAACAACAGCGTGTCGCGATTGCGCGCTCGCTTTGTATGGAGCCCAAAATCATGCTCTTTGACGAACCCACATCTGCGCTTGATCCTGAAATGATTTCCGAAGTGCTCGACGTGATTGTCGACCTTGCGGAAGAGGGGATGACGATGATCGTTGTCACCCATGAGATGGGATTTGCGCGGCGCGCAGCCGACAGAATGATCTTTATGGATCACGGTGAAGTGATTGAGACAGGCACGCCCACCGAGTTCTTTGAGGTGCCCAAGACCGAGCGTTGCAAACAGTTCCTCAGCCAAATCTTGCAGCACTAAGGATGACCCTCATGAGCACACGAAATATCCTTTTGTTCGGCTGCCTGATCTTTGTGGCGGGCTGTAGTTCAGCCCCCGGTACATGGGGCTGGTACGTGATCGACCCGCGCACGACCTCTGGCTACAACAACATTCGCTTCTTGCTGAATGGCTTTGGCGCGACGATCCTTTTGTCCGTGATCGCCGCAGCCATGTCGATGGTGATCGGCATGTTGGTCGCCTTGCCGGGCATGTCGAGCAACCGCTGGATCAGACTGCCCTCCCGCATCTACATCGAATTCGTGCGCGCCATTCCATTGCTCCCGATGCTGTTCTGGGTGTTCTACGGCTTGCCCGTGGTTTTGAAATCCATGGGCATCAACATCAGCATCGACGCGTTCTGGGGCGCGATCATCACCTTGGCCATCTCCGACTCCGCCTTCACAGCGGAAATCTACCGCTCCGGCATTCAATCCATCGCGAAAGGGCAGACAGAGGCGGCGAAAACTGTTGGTTTGAATTACCGCCAAACGATGCGTTATGTAATCTTGCCCCAAGCGATTAGACGCATATTGCCGCCTTTGGCGAACCAATTCATCTACATCGTAAAAATGTCCGCGTTCGCATCAGTGATCGGGATGCAAGAATTGACCCGCCGCGCCAATGAGCTGGTGGTGACGGAGTACCGTCCTTTGGAAATTTATACGCTGCTGATTTTGGAGTATTTGGTACTGGTGTTGATTATTAGTTTTTTCGTGAGATGGCTCGAGCGGAAAATGGGGTCGGATGAGAGCAGGTGAAGATTGGCCTAGTGCGTTAGCTGTGCAGACTGTATTTAAGCTAAGTGAAATGACGCTACAAAAGACCTGAGATTAATGCTTCCTCGATTGAAATTACTGTGGTCGCACCACCGTATAGATTTGTTGGCATTCGTTTCTGCGCTCTGCGTCGCGGGATATTTCGGCGTGAAGGCGGTTACTGCAGCGATATATTGGAACGAGCCGCGCCATCAGGATCAAACCCTCGCGCCATGGATGACACCTCGTTATGTTGCGTAGTCTTATGGCATCCCGCCCAGCGTGCTAGGTCCTGCCTTCTTCTTTCAACCGAATGAGCCTCCCTGCCGTCTTAGATTAGAAGAGATCGTAGCAATCAACGGTGTCACGCTCGAGGAGCTGCAACAAAGAGTGACGAAAGCAACGTCTGTGTATCGGGGCAATGGCAATGATTGAAGCTGTTCTTGATCTCATGACCAGCTACAGCATCGCGATTTTGTTTTTAGTGACCTTTTTTTCCTGCCTTTGTATCCCAATACCATCGTCGCTTGAGATGCTCACCGGCGGTAGTTTTGTGGCAACGGGTGATCTAGCCCCAGTTTCCACGTTGGCGGCCGCCTATTTGGGTGCGATCACTGGCGATAATGTTGGCTATTTTCTAGCTCGTACATTTGGCAACATGATCACAGGCTGGTTAGATGCGAACCCGAAACGCGCCAAGCTGCGCAACAACGCCAAAGCTTATATGGATCGCAAAGGGCCAATCAGTGTGTTTCTGTCCTGTTGGCTGGTCGCCCCGCTAGGTCCTTATGTCAATCTTGTCAGCGGTTTCACCCGTTACAATTGGCCTAAGTTCGCCATTTGGGGTGCGTTAGACGAAATATTTTGGGTCGGACTCTACGTTGGAGAAGGCTATGGTTTTTCAGATCAAATCACTGCGCTTGGCAATGCGAGTGGCTTTCTAGTCGCTCTTTTAGCTGTCATTTTTCTAGGTCGCTGGCTTTGGAATGTCAGTAAGCCCAAAAGCTAAGCCATCTCTTTAAATTCCACAAAGGAAACCACCATGAGCTGGACCACTTTTCTAAACGACACCATGGGCCGCATCGGCGCTTTGCAAAAAGAAACACCTGAGATGTTTGCAGGCTTCAATGCGATGTCAAAGGCTGCGAAAAAGAACGGCGCGCTCGATGAGAAAACCAAAGAGTTCATCGCTCTTGGCATCGGTATTTCCACGCGCTGCGACAGTTGTATTGGCTTTCACGTTAAATCCTTGGTGCGCCTGAAAACGACCCGCGAAGAGCTTTGCGAAGCTTTGGAGATGATCGGTTACATGGGCGGAGGCCCGTCAATTGCGTATGGTGCCAAGGCTTTAGAAGCCTTTGATGAATTTACGAAACGGTAAAGGGTAAACGCCTTAAGTCCTTTTGCGAAAACTGAGTCAATTATGGCAATTTGATAGTACCAACTTTTAAAGGCAACATAATTCTCATTATGCCACAAACTACAGCGTGAGTGTTCCAACACTTGCACCACCACATACATAGAGTGTTTGGCCTGTCACAAAGCTATTTTCGGGATCACAAAAGAACATGAACGCGTTGGAAATATCGCGCGGATTGCCGAGACGACCGACAGGCATACGCTTGGCGAGCTCCGCTTCGCGTTCGCTCCCCTTTGGGATGATATCCCAGAAGTTATCAGTTTGCACAGGTCCGGGCGCGACGACGTTCACGGTGATTCCATATTGTGCGAGTTCTAATGCCCACGTACGCGCCATGCCGATGATACCCGCTTTCGTTGCTGAATATACGGTGCGCGTTGGCACGCCCAAAGCGGCACGCGAGCCGTTGAACAGGACGCGGCCAAATTGGTTTGCTTTCATATTGGGCAAGCAAGCTTGCAATAGGATCAGGGGTGCGCCAAGGTGGATTTGGGTTAGCGCTGTGAGGTCTTCAGTCGTTGCCTCTTCCACCAAATTGGGTCGGATGACGCCCGCATTGTGAATCAGATGCGTGATGTTGTGGGTCGCGGCGATGTCTTTGGCGGCGTGCTCTGTTGCTGTAGCGTCTGTCAAATCGACTTCGACATGGTGCAATGCATCGTGTGACCATTCAGGTGTCCCGCGCGACAAGGAAACGACGGTGTATCCCCTGTGGATAAGCCGTTGGCCGAGATCTGCGCCGATCCCTTTGCTGCCGCCTGTGATGAGCGCGGTATACTGTGTCATGGCAGCAGCTGGATATTGCGGAATGCAGCGTCGCAATTCAGGATATCGACGCGTTTTATGGCGATGCGAAGTGTGCCATCCACCAGTGTCAGATCGTGACGCGCTGTCAGCGCAAGAAGCTGTTGTTCATCCAGCCGCGTTTCCACGTAATGCATAGAGGTGTTGGTGACGAATGTTGTGTCATTCATTTCATCCACGAAAGGACGTTGAATGACGTGATGACAACGGCTTTTTGGTTTTTGACTAAAGGTGCGCGCGCCATTTAGACGCTCGACCCGCAGCTTGAGCATGAACATGTCTTCATAAAGCAGTGATGTTTCGTTGATTGGATCACTTTGTTTGTAATCCAGCGGCATCCAGTAATGTCCGTCAGGAAGCCAAAGGGCGAGCCACTCATCGTAACGCCCTTCGTCCAGCATACGGGCTTCTTCGTAGATGAAATCGATAATGTGATCTTTGGAGACGCTCATTCTTTGGGCCCCTGTTGATCAAGATCATACGTCATAAATTTGCACCATGCATCGAACTGATTGCGCATTTGCCGTTCTGTTGTGCCGTTCATCACGGCTTCTTCATCATGGTTTTCATCGTCTTCCAAAAGGCGTGAAATGTTCACCCATTCGAGGCCATTCACATGCAGCCCTTCTTGCGCGCGTTCATACATTTCCAAATCGTCATGCCCAACGATCGAGGTTGGCGCGTTAATCATACGGTTGTACATCGCGGTGCGCGCGGTCAGCTCATCGGGGGCTCCAACGAGGCGGTAAATGTAGCTTTCAACAATCGTTTTGTCGGCTGCGAGAGGGATGAACGTGCGTAGCTGTTGGATTGGTCCTTTGATCATGATGTTGGGGAAGTAGACGGTGTTGTGGCGGTTCTCGTCGAGGATCGCTTTGGCCTTTTCTTCGCCATAGGTTTCGACCATCGCGTCAAAGTAACCAGGGATCGCAGAGTAATCGGAGTGAATCGAATGATGCACACCTGTATGACCGTGCCCGTTTGGCCAAGTGCGAATGCCCATGCCTTCAAAGAATTCATAGGGGCTCATGAAAGGGGCGATAATCTGCATCGCGGCTGGCTTTGGTGCGCCCTCTGGCAAATCCATTTCTTCATAAAGCTTAACGGCTGTGCCTGCGCTACTTTCGTGCGCGACCATGGGGTGACAGGTGTCCGTCTGGTTTTCGACCAGCATTTTCCAGTTGCAGTGATGCATGTAGCGCAACGGCGGCCCGACGACTTCCAAGCGACCCTCGGGCGAGCGATCAACCATATTATCCAGGGAGCTGAGGCTGTCGCCAAAGAACTCCTCAAAGCTGATCCCTTCTTCTGCGAGACGGGCGAAAATGAAGCCGCGATAGTTCTTAACAGCGCCGACGGCTTTCATCCCTTTACCGTTTGGCGTCTTTTCTAGCCCCGTTCCCTCGTACCCCTTTTTCAAAGGAATCGCGAGCAAACATCCGTCTGTTTTGAACGACCATGCATGATACGGGCAGCGAAAAAACTTGCCTGTGTTGCCTTGGCGGTCAATGACAATTTTGGTGCCTTTGTGCGGGCAACGATTGAGCAAGACATGAATATCGTCGGCCTTGTGACGCACTTGAATGACGGGCTGATTGCCGATCTGTGTTGCGAGGTAATCGCCCTTGTTCGGGGTCTGGCTTTCGTGGCCTACAAACACCCAAGCATTGGCAAACACATGTTTCATTTCAAGCGCGTAGACCTCGGGTGAGATATAGACATCGCGGTGCACTTGATGCGCCTGCACAAGATCAACGGCAGTTTTTGGATTACCTACATGAAAGCCCATTTTACGCTCCTTCTATGTCCAGAACCAATCTTGCGGACTTTGCGCGGCTGACGCAAATCTGCATGACGTCCCCTGCCGCGCGCTCTGCGTCGGAGAGAACAACGTCGCGGTGATCGGGCTTGCCCTCAAGAACGTCGCACTGGCAGATCCCGCAATCGCCGCGTTGGCAGTCGTACATGACGTCGATGTCGTTTTCTTCAAGCACGTCGATGATGGTTTTGCCAACGGGAATGGTAAAGACTGAACCGTCATTGATTTGTACCTCAAACGGAGTGTCGCCAGTTCGGGTGCTTGCGGCTTCGAAGACTTCGAAATGAACGCGATCCTGACTTATCCCTGCGGTTGCAGTGGCTTCGCGTGTCGCATCGAGCATTGGGCGCGGGCCGCATACGTAAAGATGTGCTTCTGGACCAAGGGCATTAACAACTTCATTAATATCAAGACGCCCGTGTTGATCATCAAAGTGCAAACGAAGCTGAGCACCCAATGTCGTTTGAAGCGTTTCGGTATAAGCCATTTCCGGTTCTGAACGACCAGCGTAGATCATCGAAACGGGACGATTTTGCGCCCTCAGTTCTTTGGCCATCGAGACCAATGGCGTTACACCGATACCACCTGCCAGCAATACAGCAGGGGCAATCGGATCCATTGGGAAATCATTCTTGGGGGCGCAAAAACTTATCTCGCTGCCCTTTTGAAGCGAATGCATATAGGCCGATCCGCCCTGCCCTTCGTTTTCGCGTTGGACAGCGATGACGTAGGTTTGCGGGTCTTCTCTAGTGATCAGGGAATAGGCGCGCGTGCCATCTGGGACGTCGCACTCTATATGTGCGCCTGCTTGCCAAACAGGCAATGTGGTGCCGTCTGCGGACGTAAGAGTGATCTGTGAGATGCGCGGCGTTAACTCTTTTATATCTGTCACGCTGCTTTTGAATTCACCCATGTCTCAATCTAGCCTTCTATCATTGCGAGCACGCGCAGCGGACTACCTGTGCCGTTTTTGATTTTCAAAGGAGCCGCGAGCAGGATAGCGCCAGTTGGCGGAAGTTGGTCGAGATTAGCAAGACATTGCAGGCCATATTTGCCAGCGCCATGCAAAAAATAATGGGCCGGATAGGGCGGTACATAATGCGCACCCTGCCCTGCATCTGTGCCCACGGTTTCTGTTCCAAAGCCACGGATGTTGCGCTCATTAATCAAGAATTGGATCGCTTCGGGGTTTGGGCCGGGCGAATGTGGACCGTCTTTGCGCATGTTCAAATACGCGGCACCAGAGCGTTTTGACCAATCTGTACGCATCAATACCCATGTGCCTGTGGGGATTTTACCGTGTTCGGCTTCCCAATTTTCTATGGCTTCGACAGTGAGCTCAAGATCGTCATTCTGTGCAGCGCCCTCAGAGCAGTCGATGACGACAACCGGACCGACAAAAGCGTCGAGCGGAATTTCATCGACGGAGCCATTTGGAACATCACGCCCAGAAATCCAATGGGATGGAGCATCAAAATGTGTGCCCGTGTGTTCGGAAAGCGTGAGATTATGCCACTTCCATGCAGGCCCGCGGTGATCATAGGCACTGATTTCTTCCATGCGGAAACGCGCGCATTGGCCGAATTCTGGTGGTAGAATGATCACTGGAAAATCTGGATCAAGGGTGTGCGTCAGATCGATGATCTTAACATTTCCCAACGCAATATCCGTGGCCAGAGAGTGAAGTGTGCTCATGCGCCGTCGCTCCCGAATGTCATTTCGCGTTCCAAGACTTTTGCGTTTTTGCGCCAGCGATCGCGAATGTCTTTGGCGATATCACCGCACCACACGTCTTCCAGCCCATCATTGAGGCCATCCAAAACAGAGCGCGCCACACTTTGCGGAAGCACTTTGGGCGGTGGAAGTGGTGCGTGCCAATCGTCTTCTGTCGGGCCGACAAAAACGTTCATCACGCGCAAGCCAGAGCTTCTAAACTCACCGCGCAAGGATTGACTAAGCGAATATGTAGCAGCGTTTGATGCAGAGTAACAGCCATACTCTGGTGTGTTGGACAGCGCATAGGCGGAAAGAATGTTGACCCAAGCAGCGGCAGAATTGACGCCATCAGCCGTGCGCGCGCACATGCCGGGACCAAAGGCTTGCGCGAGCCGCATAAGGCCGAGATAGTTAACCTCCATTTCGTCGCGCGCGAAGCCTGTATCGCCGCGCGACAGCACGCCGCCGGGCCGCAAAAAACGAGCGTTGTTTATCAGAATATCTGTTTTGCCACCAATCTCGCCCGCGAGCTTTTGTACAGAGCTTGTGTCTGTAACATCGAGCGGAAGCACCTCAACATTGGCCATGCTGGCAAGGGCATCGCGATTTGGATGGGGCCGCCAACTTTCGGCCTCACCAACAAATACAGTCGCAGCACCCGCATCGAGAAGCGCGCGCGCAAGAGCGGGCGTATTCGGGTTCCATGCGTCCGTTATCAGGATACGACGGTGTTTGGGATGAGCAGAGAGCGCGCGCAATTGCGGATCATCATCCATATGATCGCTCCTTTCGAGGGGGATGGCGATGAGAACAGCCTGCCCTGATTTATCCAGTCGGTTCAACACCTTTACGGCACTGTCGCGCGTGCAATCCCCATGGATATGGCATAAAATCAAGGGACCAACGTCCAATTTTACAGACCCCATGCGCCAAGGCGCGCGTTCGCGAAAGAACAATTTTGTAGAGGTTTGAACCGTTGTTTCTGCCAGCAAGTGACCTTTTGGGGAAACATCATTCCAGCGCAAATCCGTTCCAATGCAGTTCATACATGCATCCCGTGGGGGATATTGAACAATTTGGCATTCATCGCAAACTTGTAACGCAAAACGTCCTTCTGCGGCTGCGGCAGTTAGGGCCAAAGACGCGCGAGAGCGTGCTTCAGGTGGGCGCGTTGGTGTGGCAGAGCGTTTCTGCGGGTCTTTCTTTGGTGGGAACGTAAGGGGCTCTGTCATGCGCGCGCCCCCGTTTTTAGGATTGAGGCACTTGTGCATACGCCACGATCATAATTGATCATGCCAAAGCCAGAGATCATTGCGATGCTTGCATTTTTGACCTGAGTGCCACCTGCGGTTCCGGTTACTTGGCGGATCGCTTCGACCATGCCGATGTAGCCGCCCGCAGCGCCCGCCTGTCCTGCAGAAAGTTGTCCGCCTGAGGTGTTATGGGGAAAATCGCCATCGATTGTGAGGTCATGACTGCGGACAAATTCGGGCCCCTCGCCTTTGGCGCAAAAGCCGAGATCTTCGATCTGCATCATCGAAATCACGGGGTAATCATCGTAGGTTTGGAGCAGGTCGATGTCATCGGGCGTGCAATTTGACATGGCGTAGAGCTCATCGATGTCCATCGTCCAACCGCCACGGAGCTGGATGTCGTCTTCGCTATGGGCATTGTGACGCTCTATCGCGCCGCCTAGCATTGCGTAGGGCAAATTGCGTTTCGCGGCTTCGTCCTCGGACATGACAAGAAAGCACTCTGATCCCGCGCACGGCATGACGCAATCAAAGAGCGCGATGGGGTCAGCGATTGGACGCGCGCTCATGTATTGCTCAAGCGTGAGCGGTTTTTTCATAACTGCATTCTGATAGCGTAAAGCGTTGTCGCGTTGCGCGACGCAAATGTGGCCAAAGTCTTCGCGGGTTGCGCCGTATTCTTTCATGTAGCGATCTGTCAGCAATGCGAAATTCGCGTTCGGACCACCGTATCCATAGGGGTAAGACGCGTCCTGCGCGAACCGTGAAAAGCTCGACAGCATGTTGCGAAAACTGTCGATGTGGTTGGTATCACCTGCAACACAAGCCACTATATTTGCATCCCCCGCTTGAACCGCACGCGCGGCGCGGCGCAACGCCACAGAGGCGCTTGCCCCGCCCATTGGGATGTGATCGAGCCAGCGCGGGCAAAGGCCCAAATGCTGTGTAAGTCCAACGGCAGAGTCAGGAAACAGAGTGAAACTGGCGACAGAAAAGCCATCAAGATCGCTGGGTTTTAAGTTTGCAGCAGTCAATGAACCGCGCAAGGCTTTGGCGATCCACCAATGTGCCGTATCAATCGAATAACGCTGATAGGGCATCGAAAAAGGCGCGGTGATTGCAACGCCGTCGTAGTTTTGTCGCGCTTTGACCATCAGCGTGTCTGCCGCTTTTTTAAATGTGCTGTTTTGATGGTTTTCGGGTTGCTCATTAACTCTTCCGCCTGGGCTTTCAGCACCGCTCGTTGAATTTTCTGAGTAGAGGTTAATGGCAGTTCGTCGACAAAGGCAATGTAGCCCGGTGCTTTGTAGTAGGCCATTTGACCCAGACACCAGCGTGTGATGTCATCAGCGAGCTCTGGCGTTGGATAGGCGACCTTCAGACATGCGAAGACTTCGTCACCGCGTATTGCGTCGGGCACAGGGGCGACCCCTGCGGCGCGTATTTCTGGATGGCGCATCAAGACGGATTCGACTTCGACCGCTGCGATGTTTTCGCCAGAGCGACGGATGACGTTCTTTTTGCGGTCTACGAAGAAGTAGTTGCCGTCTGCGTCGACGCGGACAATGTCGCCTGTGTGAAACCAGCCACCTTGCCATGCGTCTTCGGTTGCTTGTGCGTCTTTGTAGTATTCGGAAAAGAAGCCGTAGCGTGTATCATCGCCTTTGCGGCGTACCAAAAGTTCGCCTTGTTGCGCGACCTTTCCTGTGTTGTCGAGGATTTTGCACTCTACGGCCGCTTCGGGTTTTCCTATGCTGGATTTGCCAATCAAACGGTCTGTGGTGGCGGACGCAATAACTGCGCCTGCCCCTGTTTCGGTCATTGCCCAAGCTTCGATTAAGGGAAAGCCAAAACGCTCTTCGAAGTCCGCTTGCAGGTTCGGATCAACACCTGCGCCAAAGCCAAAGCGAACACTGTGCGCGCGATCTTGTGAGGATGGCTCAAACCCCATGAGCATTGTTGGCATGACACCTAGATAGTGCAAACACGTCGCTTTTGAGGCGCTCACATCTTGCCACCAGGTGCTGGGGTGGAACCGGTCCAAAACTGTAAGACATCCGCCAACAGTGATCATTGCCATGAAGGAATAGGCCATGGCGTTCATGTGAAAAATCGGCAGTGGGGTGATCATCCGTTCGCCATTTTCGCTCAGCGTGCCGATACCGCCAAGGTTTGCGTACCACTGCCCTGCGAGCAAAAAATAGGTATTGGCAAGCACACATCCCTTTGGATTTCCCGTTGTGCCGGAGGTATAAAGTATCGCGGCTTCACGCGCTTGCCCGCTTTGATCGCGCGCAACGTTCGCGTTTGTACGCGGGCTGGGAATAGCGTCGTTTGGCGCAATGACGCTGAGCGCAATATTGGCGCTGCTCGCCGCATTTTTTAGCTCTATGTGACGAGAAGGGAGCGCCACGATAAGGGCCGGCTCTGCGTGGTCAATGAGGTATTCCAGCTCACTCAAGCGGAGGTCTGGATTGATTGGCACGACAGAAAGCCCGAGTTTATTCAGTGCTAGCCAGATGATGAAAAACGAAGGGCGGTTCTCGAGCAAAAGCGCAACGCGCATGCCTGTTTTGTATCCAGCGGCTTGAAATGCGGCGGCCATTTCATCAATTTCAACAAGCGCTTCACGGTAAGTGATTTCACCGCTTGGAATGTCATAAATCTTTGCGACACGCGGCAAGATATTCAGAACTGGACGCTCTGGTGTTCGTTTGGCCGTTTCGGCGAAAAGGTCATAGACTGTGCTCATGTGAAAGAGCGCACGGTTGCGAGTGCGCCATCAAGAGCGTCGCCTTTTTCATCTTTTAGCGCTGCATTGCGCAAGCGCTTGATCCAGTCGGCTGCATCGTCGCGACGCTCTAATGCGTCGAGTGACGAAAGAACTTTGTCGAACTTGGATTGTCCGCGAATATGCGTGTCAGAGTAGCCTTTTATGAGGCGTTGGCAGGATAGGATTTCGATGGCAAGTTTTGGATCTTTTGCGCTGTAGCGTTGCGTGGTTTCAAGCAGTCGGTCCAGATGCGCATTCTCGTAGCGGTGGCGCAGAAGTTTTCGGCGATAAGGTTTCAGCGCGCTGACCAGCCAAAGCAGGCCAAACCCCAAGATGCCATCTGTTCTAATCCGACGACCTTTGTTTGCGATGCTATCCAAACCGTTGAACACTTTGGGGCGGGCTTCAATCCAAGCACCGATACCTGCTGGCAGTGTTCCACAGATTTCCTGCGCACGCGGGTGGAAATATTCTGTGACGTGAACGATTTCACCGTCTGGGATGTCTTGTTCCGCACGCAGGCGATCTTGGCGTGACGCGCGGGTTTTGAGGTCTGCGACGCGCAAAATGTCGTCATAGCACATAGCGTTTGCGATGTACTTTGCCGCGGTTGGGACAAGTTCGGCATCGAAACTTTGCAAATGAGTGAGGTAGGTCTCGCCATAAGCGATATCCTGATAATCGACGGTTTTTTGCAGCCCTGCTTTGATCATGTCTTTCGCGTTACTGGGGAAGCTCTCGACTTGCTTCAAAAGCGCCTGCCAGCTGTCTTGCAGCTTTTTTGGGCCTTCCACACGTTCTTCGCTTGTTTGAACAATGGGCTGATCATCTGGCGTATAGTTCAATGCGGCGCGAAAGGCGGACAGGCTTTGCGCAACACCACGACCAGAGGCTTCTATGACCGCTTCAAATTGCGCCGTCTCAAACGGTAGGGCACCGCTGCGCGCAAGGCCGCCAAAAAGGCTGGCGGAAATCATGCTGCCTGCGTCCGTCGCAAGCGCTTCCATATCAAAACAAACGGAGCGGAGCGCTGCTTTGGTGATTTCACTTTCGACCAAGGCATCCTCTGCGCGGCCATCGCCAGGCACCATTTTCTCTGAAGTGGCAAGGATACGGTGGGTTGAGGCGATCAATGTGGTGCAATCAGGCGTTACGAATCCACGTAGGACTGCACGGCCTGCTTCCATCAATTCCGCAGCGATCAGAATGTCGAGATCACCGGGGGATGGGCTCAGGGCGAAAACGGGTTGGCGGTCGGTCTTGGGGGCCATTTCGACATAATAAATTGTCGCTCCCGTGCGTTGCGCAACGCCGGCAACAGAGGTCATTTGCACCGCATAATCGCAGCGCGTGGCAAGATCCGCGATCCAGTTGGTAAGGACACCCCCGCCCTGCCCGCCAACAGCAAGCACAGCAAGTTTTATGATGTCGCTCATACAGTGTCTTTCGAGAAGACCAGACGCCGCGCATCACGGCGTTTTTGGAGTTTGCTGATCAGCTTTGTGCGCCAATCGCTTAGGGTTCGGTCCAGTTTTGAAGGGTTCTGGATCAGATCTGCTTGATAAAACGACGGGCAAAGTACCGCAGCATCCGCCACCGCGCCACAGTTGCCGCACCCGACGCAGTTTTGATCAATGCTTGCGACAGGATCATCGCGCAGCGGATCATCCAGCGTTTTGAGTGACAAAGACGGACAGCCCGAAAGACGAATACACGCATGATCCCCTGTGCACACATCCCCATCCACACCAAAGCGCGTGCGGGTCATACGTTTGCCCTCTGCGACGGCTTTTTTCACCATAGGTTTTTCGCGGCGCTGCTTGTTGAGCATGCATTCAGAGGAGGCAATGATGACCTTCGGCCCAGTTTCAGGGGTTTCTAGCGCTTCTTTCAAAGTCGCTTGCGTCTTTCCCACATCATAGGTGCGATCCAACTGGCGTACCCATTTTACACCCATGCCTTCAACGGCTTCTTTGATGGGGTGTTGGGTGGACTTTGAGACGTTATTTGCGCGCGAGGACAGGATATCCTGCCCGCCAGTTGCTGCGGAATAATAGTTGTCGACAATAATGATGACGCCATCGTTGTCATTGAAAACAGCGTTACCAATCGAAGAGGTCAATCCGTTGTGCCAGAATCCGCCATCGCCAAGGAAGGATATAGATCGGCGATTGGCCAATTTGTCGTTGAATGCAGATGCAGATGCGGGGCCAAGGCCATAGCCCATTGTGGTTGCACCAAGATCAAACGGCGCGTTGATCGAGAACAGGTGACACCCGATATCGCTTGCGATGTGATGGGGTCCAAGTTCTTCCTCAATAAGTTTGGTGGCGGCGAAGATGGGACGTTCTGGGCAGCCTATGCAAAAGCTTGGGGGCCTTGCGGGGACGGTGTCTGCCAGCTCTGGCATCTTGAGCTGAGGCGGCGCATTTGGCGCGCGCGCTACGTCTGGCATCAGCTCTGGAGCGGTCTCACTGAAATAACTTGAAAGCCCATCAAGAAGGATTTGCCCAGTAAGCTCCCCCGCTTCAGGAAGCGGCCCTTTGCCCTCAACAGCGCATCGTGCACCGGCTTTGTGCAGGATTGAGCGTATGTTTTGCTCGAGATAGGCGGGGTGACCTTCTTCAATGACAAACAGGCTGTCTTTGTTCTTTGCGAAGTTTAGAATTTCATCACCCACTAGCGGATAAGTGACGTTCAGAACGTACAGCGGGACTTCGCAATCGCCATACATATTGGCGAGGCCAAGGCGTTGCAGCGCACGGATAACGCCATTGTAATGGCCGCCCTGACAGATGATTCCAACCTTGCCACTTGTCGGGCCAAAGTTTTCATTCAGCTTATTGGAACTGATATACTCAATCGCGGCTGGCAGGCGTTTGGTAACTTTTTCCTGCTCGTGCAGATATGAGGCCGGTGGCAGAACAATCCTTTCCACGTCGCGTTTGGGGTTTTCCAAAGCGTCTTTGACAGTTGTGGACGGGTGCAGGTTGTCCCTGGCTTCAAACTCACCAAGCAGATGGCAGGACTTGATCCTGAGTTGTAGCATAACGGGACTGTTTGAAGCCTCCGATAGCGCGAACCCATCACCAACGGCTTTGACCATGGAGGGCAAGTTAGGACGCGGATCCAGCAGCCAGATTTGACTTTTCATCGCAAACGCATGGCTGCGCTCTTGCATGATGGACGAGCCTTCGCCGTAATCTTCGCCGACGATTACCAACGCGCCACCTGTCACACCACCAGAGGACAGATTGGCCAAGGCGTCAGAGGCAACATTGGTGCCGACCGTCGATTTGAACGTAACAGCACCGCGGATGGGATAATGGACAGAAGCGGCTAAAGTGGCAGCTGCGGTTGCCTCTGATGCGCTGGCTTCAAAGTGTACGCCCATATCTGAAAGGATGTCCTGCGCGTCGGCTAAAACATCCATCAGGTGTGAAATCGGTGAGCCCTGATAGCCAGCGACATAGCCCACGCCGTTTTCCAAGAGGGCCTTGGTGATGGCCAATATGCCTTCACCGCGAAAGGTTTCACCGGCACCGATCTTTAGATGCTGGACTTCTTTCGCGAAAGAACGTTCGGCCACGCTTTACCCCTCCCTGAGAAAACGAGATGCATTTTTATACGATGAGAGTGGAGCCTGAGAAAGGGCAAAATTTTGGATTATGGTTTCGAGCACGGCGGCATGGGCTGCGACTTATTGAGCCAAATTTATTTACGCCATCAGTTGAAGCGGGCGCTGCGCGTTCTACCTCTCAAGTTGTAAACAGGTCACGGAGGCGACCGATGAACGAACAGACAGACACCCTTTCGGTTTACCTAGTTGAGCGGAACGAGGTGGCGCGCGCGCGATACTGTGCCCTGTTTGCTGATAAAGGATTCACGTGTTTGCCGTTCGCAAGTGCCGAAGATTTCTTGGCGCAATACGAGCCAAAACAAAGTGCTCTTATGGTGCTTGATCTATCGCTTCCTAAAATGAGTGGTGCAGAGCTGCAAAGCTATATGGTTGAGAATGGGATGCGTTTGCCGGTTATCGTAACTGCTGCAAACGCGAGCGTGTCAGATGCCGTTGCGGCGCTGCGCGCAGGTGCATTGGATTTTATTGAAAAGCCGATGTCCGAAGAACGTCTCATGTGCGCTGTGACGACAGCGACAGAGATGTTGTTCAAAAAGCAGCCTGCGACGGTGTCCAAGAAGATTGTTGCAGATCGTTTGGCTAAACTCACTGATCGAGAGCGCGAAGTTTTGCAGCACCTTTTGCAAGGCAAGTTGAACAAAGAAATTGCGAGTGAGCTTGATGTGAGCCAGCGCACGGTTGAGGGGCATCGCTCCCGCATTCGTGAAAAGATGAACGCGCGGGGCATCGCTGACCTTATTCGTATGGTTGGTTGATTTAGAGTATTTATACGCACTGGTATATCCGAAGTACTTGAGTATGTTTCGTGCAACGTACTCTGTAGTTTAGCGGGATAGTTGAGTCCCACTCCAAGTTCTGCTGACCGGAAGCATCTGTTTTGCACTAGCCATGCAAACAAGCCCCGGAAAGTCGGAAAGATGTGTTGATGAAATTGGGACCTTCAGCACAGATTTTATGGCTCTTTAGCGCGCTTGTTTCTTGATTGAACAAGAGTGCTTGCACCAAAAGGCCGTCGCTTATCCCTAGTATATCCAAGCGTTCAGCAATTGCTGAGCGTAAGGGCGTGGTTGATGACAAGGTCAACTGCGGTTTTTTGAGAATGACTACGATTTTTTGGGGGGCGTTGTATGGTAGGCGAGAGCAAAACTCTGAGCGACAACGCTGCTTTTAGTGCTTTGGAGCTTGAAGTTTATGAGCGTAACAAAACCAATATACACCGCCTGAAGGATCACGTTCCTGAGGAGTTGTTCGCAAGCCTCGCGCGGGAGGTGATCCGCCGCGTCGTTTCCAAGGCAGACACCATTGTAGTTAAGCCGGACGCAATTGACGCGGACGAGTTGGAGAAACTTGCGCACGCGCTTATTGATCAAGAGGATGGAGCGGCGCTTAGAATAATTATGGAGCTTCGCACAGATGGCAAAGGTGCCGAGGTAATATATCTTGCGCACCTTGCGGCCGCTGCGCGCCTTTTGGGTGTTTGGTGGGAAGAAGATCGCGTTAGATTTTCGCAAGTCACACTCGCAACCGGACGTATTTTTGCGATTATGCGCAGCATGAGGCACTTGTTTGAGCCGGTCGCTTTGGTCGAAGGCAAGTCTGCACTGTTTGCGTCTGTTCCGGGCGAAGATCACACGCTTGGTGTCCGCATGGCGGCTGACTTATTCCGTAAAGAAGGTTGGGATATTACTGTAAAGACGGGGCTAGATCATGATGCTTTGGTTGCACAGATCGAGCAGACACCGGCGCGCATCTTAGGCCTTTCGATGAGCGGGCAGCATTCGTTTGAAGCTCTGTCACGTCTTGTTCTCGCGGTGCGCATATCCGCACCCCACATGGCAATTTTTCTAAGTGGCCAGAGCGTTGATCAAAACATGCCGCTGCTCGAACTCATGGAATTCGAAGGGATCAGCAGCGATGTGGAGGACGCGAAAGAGCGTCTGAGCGAGCTTTGGGCGGAGTCAATCTCGCGCTAGGATTTGTTGACTAGATCGTACTTGCGCAGTTTGACATAGAGCGATTGACGCGACAACCCGAGCATCTCAGCGGCTGCGACACGGTTGTTTGATGTCATTTCTACAGCCGTCTCAATACACATTTTCTCAATAACATCAGTGGATTGTGCGACGATATCCTTCAAAGAATGTCCGCCGATCAGCTCAATCACAGAGCGCATATCGACCTCTGTGATTTGCTGCATAGGTGTGCGCACCGTTTCGACGCGGCGGCTGTCGCGGATGATCATCGCGAAGACGCTCGCCTTGCCTGCTTTGAGCTGGGTCGTCGAAATCTCGACAGCGCGCTCTCCACCATGCTCACTCAGAACTTTGGTTGCATAGAGCCGCATGCTTCCTGTGCGCCGCGCATTTTCAATCATGACGTTCAAATCAATGGAGCCACGGCTGAAAAACTCAACCATTGAGCGACCTTTGAGGTTCTGCGGATGTGTTACGTCAGTAAAGTTCAAAAACGCGTCATTTGCGCTTAGGATCAAGCCAGTGCCATCTAGGAATACGATGGAGTCACTGCCACGATGATAGAGATCAATGAGCTGCGATTGGAGTTTGCCGCTGGACGCGTCTTCTTCGTCATCGATGCTCATCTTGCACAGCAGCATCGGGCCATCTGCACCGCGATAAAGCGTTGGTTTAAGTGTGAGATCTTGGCCAGTCTTCACACTTTTAACAATAATGGATGTTCTAACTTGCTCTGACGCAGCTGCAACAAGTTGATCGACAAGATCGCCCCTGCCTTGCACTTCAAATTCAAGCGCGAAGGCACCGCCAATCAGCGCATCGCGCGTTTTACCGAAGAGTGTTTCAGCAGCACTGTTGCACGCTTCGAGCTTGCCGGTTTTCACGGAAATAAAGGCGGTAGAGGTTTCAGAGGATTCGAGCAAAACGCGGAACCGCAAATCATGCTCACGCTGGGTTTCGTAATCGTTCTCTAGCGCAATATGTGCAGCAACCAACTGCTGCTGCATTTCAGCAGTCGAGGTGAGATCATTGCCAAGCATCAGAATGCTATTTTCAACACCTGTGCGATGGAAGCTGTATTGCACTGGGAATTCGAGTATTTCGCCGTTAGCTGCATGGTTAACCTGAACAGGCTGCACATCGGCTGTATGATCTTTGAACTGTGCAAGTCGTGTTTCGAATTTTGGAACTGATTCAACAGTAAGAAAATCCTGAATGGGACGACCGAGCCAAGTTTGTAGGTCTGGTACTAAATTGAAGTTCGGATTCGCTTGCGCGTTCCGGATGGTTCCATTTTCGGAAATGATCAGGGCAAGGTCAGAAATACGCGAAACGATGCCTGCCACAACTTCGGGATTGATCGCGGGGATCATTCCTTCAGTCCAGCTCATTTCACCGTGTGGTGCCATTTATCAAATTCCTTCAAGTGAGCACTACTCAAAAGCACGCACGTAGTAATACTTAGCGTCTAGGGCTTTGTATCGACACTTTGCAACCCCGAATTGCCTATTTTCAGTGCAGTTTG
>JAHEGL010000263.1 GCA_024645145.1 Planktotalea sp. | reverse complement strand
CTAGACATCCACAAAACAGACCCCTCCGCGTTAACCGGGATCATTCACGAAGCACGCACTATGAAAGATGCGCGCGTTGGTCTGCCCAAAGCGACGCTTGATGCTGAACAACCGCTTGAGGGGCAAATGGTTGCGCTGATTTTTGAAAAGCCCTCCACGCGTACACGCGTGTCCTTTGATGTGGGTGTGCGACAGATGGGTGGACAAACGATGGTCCTGTCTGGCTCTGACATGCAGCTGGGACACGGTGAAACAATTGCTGACACTGCACGCGTGCTATCGCGTTATGTCGATCTGATTATGATCCGAACCTTTGATGAAAGCGTGTTGTTGGAAATGGCTGAATACGCCGATGTTCCTGTGATCAATGGCCTAACCGATCGCACGCACCCATGCCAAATCATGGCGGATATTATGACGTTTGAAGAACATCGTGGGCCAATCAAAGGCAAGAAAGTCGTGTGGTGTGGCGATGGCAACAATGTGTGCGCGTCGTTTCTTCATGCGGCAGGCCAGTTCGGGTTTGATATGGTCTTCACCGGGCCAAAGCAGCTTGATCCTGAGGATGAGTTTGTAGGGCTCGCGCGCAAAGCGGGTGTTAGCGTTAGCATTGAACGCGATGCTCATGCCGCGGTTCAAGGGGCTGATCTTGTGGTTGCGGACACATGGGTGTCGATGCACGACAGCCAATCAGCCAAAGAACGTCGCCATAGTATGCTGCGCCCTTATCAAGTGAATGAAGAACTGATGTCGCACGCCAAACCGGACGCGCTGTTTATGCACTGCTTGCCTGCGCACCGCGAAGAAGAAGCGACAAGCGCCGTCATGGATGGCCCAAATTCAGTGATTTTTGATGAAGCGGAAAACCGTCTTCACGCGCAAAAAGCAATCATGCGTTGGTGTTTGGAAAAGTAAGGTCTTCGACGGCGCTTAATCTGCCAGAAAGATTGTCGTCAAAGATCCGTTGTAGCCTCTCAGATAGCCAATTCCGCCGGCCTAGTCAGGTTGACCGGAATTGGTAAGCCCAAAGAAACGCTCCAGCGCGCTTTCTTGAGCGCGATTCGTAATGATTTCGACGTCGCGGCCATTTTGTTGTGTGGTGATTGTGCAGCCTGAAAATTGATTTCCAAAGGTTTTCATGCCGGTGATCTTGATGCCATTGAAACCTACGTTGGCTGAAACGCCTGTTGTACGGTTGGTAATGTCAAATTGATCAGTGGTGACGTCCACAGTGCCATTTGCAAAGTTTGCTTCAATTTTGGACGCACCTTTGCTCAAATCGAAGTTTGTTGTGCTGTTGAAATAGCTCGCTTGTGCTTCACCCCTTAATGTTGCTGACCCGGTCGTTGGCATATCTTGCGATCGTGTTACGACGCCGTAAACGCCGGTGGTCACGAAAGGTACGGTGTTGATAAAATAGGCGTGCGAATAGACCCGCGCATAGTCATAGTTGCCGCTAAAGCCCTGTGCAGGCGTTGAAAATAGCGTGGATACGCCATCGGTAAGCAACCCGCCCGCTGTAAAGCCATCTGTATCAACCAAAGTGTATGCGCCATCTTTGGTCGTGGTTGCTCCTCTCGCATGATCAAGCGTTCCTGAAGAAGTCGTCAGTGTCGTCGCCGTTGGAATAGGTTGCAACCTTAGTGCAACGCCACCAAGTGTACTGGTCTCGTTTGTTGTACTTGCAAGGCGTTCATAGTCGGGGCTGAGGTTCGCGCCAGACGTGCTTGTCCGGCTTTCATCGACCGAATTGCAAGCTGGCAGAGCTGTAGCCAGCAAAATTGCGCAAAGCGCTTTTGGGTACGAAAGAGCGGTTAAGGATGATGCAAACATGCACCCCAACTTAACCAGTTAGGGCGCATTGCATAGGGGGCTCGGGCTGATCCGGCGATATCGCGCTTAGACCGCGATCCAATAGAGAAATGTGAAGATGCCTGCGGACATAAGGGCTGCAGCGGGCACTGTGATGACCCAGGCTGCAACGATCGTCATAAAGTGCGAACGGCGGACCAGTTTGCGACGTCGACGCTCGATCGGTGCGATGGTCTTCGCGGCAGGAACTGGTCCTTTAAGACCGCGCAATCGGCGCTCCATGTGCCATTCGCGGTAGAAACCGACGCCGAAAATACCACCAACCGCGATGTGCGTGGAACTGACCGGAAGGCCCAGCCAACTCGCAACAATCACAGTGATCGCGGCGGATAGGGCGACGCAATACGCACGCATAGGATTCAGTTTGGTGATCTGGCTACCCACCATGCGGATCAGCTTTGGGCCAAACAAGAACAGACCAAACGAGATACCAAACGCACCAATCACCATGACCCACATCGGGATCGCGACTTTGGACGCGAAATCACCAAACTCAGAGGCATGTACAATCGCCGCCAATGGTCCAACTGCGTTTGCCACATCGTTCGCACCATGCGCGAAGCTCAAAAGTGCAGCTGAGAACACCAATGGAATCCCGAACAAAACCTTGAGCGATTTATTGCGGTTCTCTAAGCCCTGAGACTGCTTCAGAATAAGCGGTTTCGTGATGAAATAAGTCGCAATACCAATCGCGGCACCAATGAAGAGCGCAGTTTGTAGATCAATCTTGATGATCCGCTTGAGGCCTTTCATTGCAAGGTAGGTCGCAAAGACACCCGCCATAATGCCGACGAGGACGGGTACCCAAACGCGCGCCGCGGCGATTTTATCTTCGCGGTAGATGATCTTATGTTTGATAAACGCCAGGAACATCGCCGCGATCAAACCACCAAGGACAGGTGAAATAACCCAGCTAGCTGCGATTGTGCTCATCGTTGGCCAGTTCACGGCAGACAGACCCGCAGCAGCGATACCAGCACCCATGACACCGCCCACAACAGAGTGTGTTGTAGAGACAGGTGCGCCGACGTAGGTGGCAAGGTTGACCCAAAGCGCGGAACTGATCAATGCGGCCATCATCGCCCACATAAACACTTGGCCGTCTTCAACGGCCTTCGTGTCGATAATCCCTTTGGAAATGGTCGAAACAACATCCCCACCCGCCAAAAGCGCGCCTGCACTTTCGCAAATTGCAGCAATCGCAATAGCACCACTCATAGTAAGCGCATTCGCGCCCACCGCAGGACCCATATTATTAGCGACATCATTCGCACCAATGTTGATCGCCATGTAAGCGCCAACAGCGGCAGCGGCAGCCACGATCAATGACCCTTCAGTGCCCCCGAACCAGATCATCGCGATCAAAAAGGCCATCAAAATAAAAGCAAAAGCAATCCCCAGACCCACCATAGGGCGGGCCACGTAATTGGTTGCCATTTCCAGCTGGCCAATATGGTTCAGGTCGCGGTCCAGTGTTTTCCACTGGCTGCCTAGGGGGGTCTCCGCCATTTTCTGTTTCTTTCGCATGCAGCAATGTTGCAAAGCGGTTAGACGTGAAAACGCTTCAAGACAAGTGATTCATCTTGACATAGGCTGGTTTTGATATGCGCTAACGCTGGGTCAGAAGTTCTTCAGAAGCGCTTGTAAGCCGGGCTCTTCGACCATTTCGGCTGCTTCGACAGGATACACCCATTTGCGTGTGCGCTCATTGGCTTCGGGGAAGTTGTCTTCCAAGTGATCCACTTCAACCGCGTAAACCTGTGTTGCGCAGGACACGACCCCGCCGCCATCCATGCGTTTTTCATAGTCATAGCTGCCAATCGGTTCAGGCGTGATGGTCGCGGCCTTTACCCCAGCTTCTTCCCACGCTTCTTGGGCTGCTGCTGCATTGGCTTCAAGCCCGTCGATCGGCCAACCCTTCGGGAGGATCCATCGCTTGGTTTCTCGACTGGTGATCACGAGCACTTTGCGATCGGTGCCTGTTCCTTTGTAGCAAACAGCCGCGACTTGCACGCGATCCGGGCGTTGCACCATAGGTTTCACAACTTCGTTCCAAGCTTTTTTTAGCATACCTGCCATTTTATTCGACCATCCTTTTCTCGTTATTATGCATGGTATTTTAACAGACGGTTGAATTTGTTCAACTTTCAGCGAGACCGGCGTTTGGCTCGCAGAATTGGATCGGCCTCGCGCGGGTTTTCAGGCCAAGGATGACGCGGATAGCGCCCGCGCATGTCTTTGCGTACATCTGCGTATGAGGTGTCCCAAAACGCAGGAATATCTGTGGTGGTTTGAACAGGGCGTCCTGCAGGAGACAAAAGCGTAACGCGCAATGCTTGGCCTGCAACGATAGGGTGGACCGTGGTGCCAAACATCTCTTGCAAGCGCAGCGCTATTTCAGGGGTGCCATATTCGTAATCGACGGGAACACGTCGCCCAAGGGGCGTTTCCACATGTGAAGGCGCGGCTTTGTCGAGGCGTTGTTGTTGCTCCCAAGTGAGTATAGATTTCAAGGGGTCGAGCAAATCCAATGCTTTGAATTGAGCCGCGTTCCTGATGTTTGAAAGAAATGGCAACAGCCAATGATCAATACTGTCCAAAAGCGCGGTTTCACTGAGATCAGGGAAGTCTTCACCTGCTTGGCGCATCAGACCAACACGCGTGCGAAAACGCTGTGCGGCAGGGGAAAACGTTAATCCTAACGCGCGAACACCAACTAGCATCGCATGAGCAATCGCTTGGTCTGGCGCGTCTTTCCAAAGACGCTCATCCAAAACAAGCGCGCCCAGTTTTTCGTGCTGATTAGCAATCACGCGACGCTTGCGTCTGGACCATGCGCACTCGTCTATCCAAGTGATCTGGTCGCTGTAGAGGTCGCGAATTTCCGTCAAATTCACTTGTGCGGCTTGCCTGATGCGTGCTTCGCGCGG
>JAHEGL010000260.1 GCA_024645145.1 Planktotalea sp. | reverse complement strand
ATGAGCATTGTGGCACTCGTTGAAACGCACGCGTCTGTTAGCTTGCTGAAGTATATAGCGCCTCTGCGCGCGCTTCAAAGGCACGCACGACACGTTGCATCGCCTCATTGAAGACAATGCCGATTATTCCCTGCAAAATCGCGTTTTTAAACTCGAAATCGACAAAGAACTGGACGTGACATCCGCCACCGTCTGCATCCTCAAAAGCCCAATTGGATTTCATGTATTTGAACGGTCCATCTATGTATTCGGTATCCACTTTGTGCTCATATGGGTGCAACACCACGCGACTGCCGAATTTTTCGCGAAACACTTTGAAGCTGATGACCAAATCGGCCAACATTTCTTCGCTCGCGCCTTGCGATGTCCGGGATCTAATGCGCGCGGCAGAGCACCATGGCAAAAACTGCGGATAGGACGCCACGTCTGCCACAAGGTCATACATCTGTTGTGCCGTGTAGGGCATGTCGCGATTTTCAGAATGGGTTGGCATAGCCGCAATTTTCCCGTTAACAAACTCCCGCTGCATGTCATATGTGTGGCACCGAAAATCAAGGGGTAGCCATGTCACAGCGTCCATATGTCATTGATCAAATGATTTCGGCCAAGTCGATTGCCGCACGTATTGAAGAATTGAGCCACGACATCGAGGCAGAGTTCAAAGGCACGGACAAGCTTGTCGTTGTTGGACTTTTACGCGGGTCATTTGTGTTTATCGCGGATATCGTGCGCGAATTGGATTTGCCTGTAGAGGTCGATTTTCTAGAAGCGTCTTCTTATGGCGATGGCATGGAGAGTTCCAGAGAAGTGCGTATTATCAAAGACTTGCGCGGCGCTATTGAAGGGCGTGATGTGTTGGTTGTTGAAGATATTGTCGATACGGGGCACACGCTAAATCATGTGACGCATCTTTTGCAGTCCCGTAATCCTGCACGTTTGAAATCCATCGCTTTGCTCGACAAACCAACACGGCGCGAGGTTGATTTTCGCTCTGATTGGATCGGTTTTGAAATTCCCGATGAATTTGTCGTGGGCTACGGAATTGATTTTGCGCAGCGCAACCGCAACCTGCCCTTTATCGGTAAAGTGCGATTTAGCGAAGCTGATGCAGAACCAGATCAAACATGATCAACCCGCGCCACTTTTTACGAATGGCCCGATGGGCGCGCAATCCACCTTCTGAAAAGAAGGTGAAGTTTGTGTCTGGCATTATCTTGGTCTGTGCCGCTTTGTTCTTGGTGGAGCGCTACATCGGTTGGCCCGATGCCCTGCACCCCAACACTTTCATACTCTAAGCCGCCGCGGCCGCAGTCTCGCGAATGCGTGTGATCATAGCCGCCAATCCGTTAGAGCGTTGCGCAGACAAATGATCATTCAACCCAAGGCGTGCAAGTTCAGACTTGGCATCGACAGCAGTCACCTCTGACACAGGCAAGTCGTTGTAAAGCATGCGCAAAACGGCAATCAACCCGTTTACGATCATTGCGTCGCTTTCGCCCTCAAAGCGAAATATACTATCGGTTATCGTCGGGTGGAGCCATACCTGACTGGCGCAACCATCTACCTTCGTGGCGGGCACTTTCAACGCGTCCTCAAGCGAATCCATGGCTTTGCCTTGCTCAATGACATGGCGATACCGCTCTTCCCAATCCTCAAGAAACTCGAAGTCTTCAACAATTTCTTCAAACGCTGCGCTGGCCATGGTCTGTCCTTTCTTCGCTTTCTTTGGAACTAGATGGCAATGATGCAAAGGTCCAGTCTGCTCTTGCCGCTTTTCAAGGTCGCAGAGATGGGATAAATCAACTGTGAGCAAAGACGAGGCAAAAAATGACAGTCCTGACACAGCGTACGCGCCCTTTTCTCTTTTGTGCTGCATTGGCCTTGGCCGGATGCGGTGGTGGGCTTGCGGATAGCTGGGTGAACCCTGGCAATTGGTTTGGACAGTCGCGCAGTCAATCGATTGATGCGAGCGGCCCAGTGAACCCTTTGATCCCCAAGCGCCGCCTGGGTCAGCGCGCGCCTGTTGAATATAGCGGAAATGCCGTTGATCAGGTCAAATCGCTTCGGATTGAACGCAAACCCGGCGGCGCGATTATCAATGTTGTCGGTGTTACAGACGCCATTGGGTATTACGATGTGCGTCTGCGTGCTGAAAACGACAATAAGCCTGTGAAAGGCGTGCTGACGTATACGCTTAGCGCAGAACTCCCTGCCGATCTGCACAACGGAACAGAAGCTGCGCGCCAAGTCGTGGCCGCGCGTTTTGTAAGCGATCAACAGCTTGAAGGTGTGCGCACCATTGTCGTGCAAGGCGCACGCAACCAGCGCAGCACGCGCCGTCGTTAATCGAACCTAGACTGGAACGAGAATAACGTCGTTGCCTTTTGCCGCGAGCGCGATTTCACCGTTGCATAGTTTCAGCGCATCTTCACCAAACACTTCATAGCGCCAACCTTGAAGCGCGCTGACATCACGCTCGCCTGCTGCAATCGCATCAAGCTCTGACGTTGGTGCAACAAGTTTGGACGCGACACCCGCTTGGCCGGTTTTGGTTTTGAGCAAGACGCGCAATAGATCTGCCAACGCCGGGTTCACCTGAAGTTTTTCATATTTGCGATCAAGCTTGGGTAAGCCATTGTCTTTACAAGCAATTCCAGCTTTCACAGCGGTAAGGATACCATCGGCAATATCGCCACGGCGTGCCTCGCGCAGCAAAAGGCGCGAACGTCCTAGATCATTGGCATCCTTTGGTTTTGTCACAGCCAGTTCGACCAACGCGTCGTCTTTGTAGACGCGGCTACGCGGAATATTTCGGGTCTGTGCATAATCTTCGCGAAAGCGTGCAAGTTCGCGCACGATGGCAAGAAAACGTGGGCTGTTGTTACGGGTTTTCACGCGTTTCCACGCATTTTCTGGCAAGGTGATGTAGGTGTCTGGCGTGTTGAGGATTTTCATCTCTTCATCCACCCAGTGGGCGCGGCCTTGATCCTTTAGCTGTTTGGCAAGAAATTCATATACTTGGCGCAGGTGTGTCACATCCGCCAGAGCATAGGTTTTCTGCGCATCACTCAAAGGGCGACGCGACCAATCTGTAAACCGTGATGACTTATCCAGCTCAGCCTTTGCAATCTTGCGCACTAACGTTTCATATCCGACCTGTTCCCCAAATCCGCAGACCATCGCAGCCACCTGTGTATCAAACAAAGGTGCTGGAACAACGCCTGCATCCACTTGGAAAATTTCGATATCCTGACGCGCTGCATGAAAAACTTTGACAACGTTGGGGTCTTTGAAAAGCTCATAAAGCGGATCAAGCGATAGGCCATCCACCAGTGGATCAACCAAGCAACCGGAACTGTCATCCGTGCCCGGCATCGCCAGCTGAACAAGGCAGAGTTTTGAATAGTAGGTGCGTTCACGTAAAAACTCAGTGTCAACAGTCACATAAGGGTGTTTTCTGGCCTCTTCGCAAAACGTTTCAAGTGCCTCGGTCGTTGTGATTGTTAACATGCAGATTTGCCCAACTGATAGGTATTCACGTCTGGCCTACGCCAAAAATCCAATGAAATAAAGGGGCGCAAAGGTACCGTTTACGCAACTCTTACAATTTATGGATGAATTGAAGCAAAGCTTGCGGATAAAGGCGGTGTTCTTCTATTAGAACGCGCGCTGCGAGGGTTTCTGGTGTGTCATCCGCAAGGATTGGAACCCGTGCTTGGTCAAGGATCGGACCATCATCAAGCTTTGCGGTCACTTCGTGCACAGTGCATCCCGCTTCGGTATCACCTGCCTCGATTGCGCGAGCATGTGTGTGCAAGCCCTTGTATTTAGGGAGCAATGAGGGATGAATATTGAGCATACGCCCCTCGTAGCGATCGATGAAATGTGGTGTAAGAACGCGCATGAATCCAGCAAGGCAGATAACATCGGCCTGAACAGCGTCGAGTTTTGCTATCAATGCATCCTCGAATGCGTCTCGATCTTTACCGTAGCGTTTGTGATCCACAAAATCGCTCTGGACGCCTAAGTTTTGTGTTTTGGCAAGCCCACCTGCATCCGCAGAGTTGGCCAAAACAAGTACCGGTTCCGCTGGATGATCGCCATCCATGCTTTCCAGCAGCTTCACCATATTAGATCCGCCACCAGAAATCAGAACCGCAACGCGTGGCTTCAAAGCAGCGATCCTGTGTAGCGTACCTCACCTGTGTCTGTGACATGACCAAGGCGTGTGACCGTCTCGCCCTCACTCTCAAGCAGTTCAACAAGCGCATTAGCGCGCGCTGCATCAACACTGAGCACCATGCCGATGCCACAGTTAAAGGTCTTGAGCATTTCCGCTTCTGCGATATTGCCAGTCGCGGCCATCCATTTGAAAACAGGTGGTAAATCCCATGAATTCAGATCAATCGCAATGCCATGCCCGTCTGGCAGAACACGCGGAATATTCTCTGTCAAACCGCCACCCGTTATATGCGCCAATGCATGAACGCCGCCGGCACGCACTGCGGCCAAAGCTTGCGTTACATAAAGCCGTGTGGGTGTCAGCAGTGCTTCGCCCAAAGTGCCGTCTGCGAAAGGACACTCCGCATCCCAGCCCAAGCCAGATATGTCCACCAGTTTGCGCACAAGCGAGTAGCCGTTGGAATGCACACCGTCAGAGGCCAGCCCAAGCAACACATCCCCGACTTGAACGTCCGCAGGCAATTCCGCCCCACGTTCCATTGCGCCGACAGAGAAACCTGCAAGATCGAAGTCACCATCGGGATACATGCCCGGCATTTCTGCGGTCTCACCACCGATCAGCGC
>JAHEGL010000259.1 GCA_024645145.1 Planktotalea sp. | reverse complement strand
CGAAACACCCCATTTTCATCGCTCAACGTCGCGCCATGAGAGCGTTGATCGCGTTCATGGCCTTCTGTCGTATGCGCCCAAATCTGAATGCGCTGGCCCGCAAGCTGAGCACCGTCACCGGCGCGGCGCACGGTGCCGCTCATCCAGAAACCACCACCGCCAATCTTATCGACGATAGGTGCATCCGGGCGATAATTATTCGAACCGCCCCGCATCGTTTTGCTTGGCGCAAGCGTCTTTGCCTGAGCGGGAACGCGAAAGCCCGAGACACCGGTCACCAGTGCCGCCCCGTTAGCGGTCAAAAGAGTTCTACGATTTGGGTGTATCAAGCTCATTTTTACGCCTTTCGATATGTAGGGTCCAAACAAGAGATAGCACTGGATAGAACCCCTTTCTACTCAACCCCGCGCGATGCGTGATAAAGACGGCTCAAAGACCAACACAAATGCGTGACTCTACGCGTAAAGCAAAAAGGCAAGATCTTAACCATCGCTGCCGCAGTGTCGCGGCATTCCTTCGCAATTACTGGACATATCGGCACATTCAGCGCAGGACAGGAACAGCTACATAACGTAGCTTATCTTGAGTAACACTGCTATGCCCCAACGTCCCCTTTGGCTCATTCTTGCGCCGTTCATTTTTCTAGGGCTTTGGTCCGTGGGTTACTCTGTTGCCAAAATCAGCTTACTCTACACTGACCCCATGACCTTGCTCGCGCTGCGGTTTGGTTGCGTTATCGTCATTATGATCGTCTTATTTTTGATCATGAGACCCCCCTTGCCCCAAACACGCGCTGAGTGGGGGCATCTGGCCTTTGTTGGTTTTCTGCTTCAAGCGGTTTACTTTGGCATGAATTACTACGCTTTTAATTCAGGCGTCGGTGCCGGCACGCTTGCGCTTTTCATGTCATTTCAACCTATTCTGGTCGCACTGGTTGCCCCCCTTTGGACCAGCGAGATCGTGTCGCGGCGGACCTGGATCGGTCTTGCCCTTGGTTTATGCGGCACACTTCTTGTGATCAGCGCGCGCACAGAGATCGAACCACCCACGCTTTTGGGGCTCACCTTTTCCACACTAGCACTGTTGGGCATCACCAGCGGTTCGCTTTGGGAGAAACGTTTTGGTTTGAACCATCATCCTGTCACCTCAAACCTGATCGGATATACGGCTGGTTTCATTGGCATTCTGCCTGCACTTGCGTTGCAAGACAGCTTTGAAGTGGAATGGACTGGCCCATTCATCGCAGCGCTCGCCTATCTTGTGATTGGCAATTCGGTAATCGCTGTTGGCCTACTGCTTGCGATGATCCGTGCAGGGGATGTCAGCCGCGTTTCGGCATTGTTCTTCTTGGTCCCCCCACTGGCCGCGATGGTCGCGTGGGTTTTGCTGGGTGAAGTAATGCCACCGCTCGCGTGGCTCGGCCTCGCGGTTGCTTCGCTTGGTGTCTATCTCGCAACGCGAAAGAAACGTGATGTTTGAGCGCTATGCGGTTTATTACACGTTTGATGGCGCGCTTGGTGCGGCCGGAGCGGATTGGCTTGGCTGGGATATCGCACGCGCCACGGCGATTAAGGGTGCCAGAGAAGAAACCAAAAGACCTCGCAAATACGGGTTTCACGCAACGCTTAAAGCACCGTTTCAATTGGCACAGGACCGGTGCGAGGCCGATCTGCGGGATGCGTTTTCTCGTTTGTGCACAAAATTAGAGCCAATCACGCTTGAGGGGCTAAAACTCCAAAGCATCGGACGTTTCCTCGCGCTAACTGCTGAAGGGGACACGACAGCCCTAATGACGCTGGCGGGCACAGTCGTACGTGAGCTAGATGCATTTCGTGCGCCGTTGACAGAGGAAGAGCGCACAAGACGGCTTAAAGGACGTTTGAACGCAGCTCAACTCGCGAATGTAGAGCGCTGGGGCTACCCCCACGTGATGAAGCAATTTCAGTTTCATGCGACCCTTACAGGACCTCTAAAAGATACACGCGCGCAGCTCGTCCGCGATGAGCTTACAGAAATCTTCACGCCACTTTTATCGCGACCGTTTCACATGACACACCTTACATTGGTAGGGCAGCGCACGGATGGTTTCTTTGAGCAAATCCTGCGCGTGCCAATGACTGGCTCATCGCCGCTGTAAGTGACTGCAACGCGTCTGTTTCCAAATAGCCGCGCGCGCCCTCTTCCCCTTATGAGACGCATGCTCTAATTCCAGATCAAGACCGAAGTGGGGAATCCTAAACATGGCGCATATTATTGTTGTCGGAAACGAAAAGGGCGGTGCGGGTAAATCCACTGTCTCCATGCATGTGGCCACAGCTCTTTCGCGCATGGGCCATAAGGTTGGCGTGTTGGATTTGGACCTGCGTCAGAAAACGTTCGGGCGTTATGTCGCCAATCGCAAAGCGTTCTTGAAGAAACAAGGCGTTGACCTGCCCTGCCCTGATTACCGTGAGTTGTCAGAGATCGACCAAGCCAACCTGCGTCCTGGTGAGAACGTCTACGATCACCGTCTTTCTGCGGCTGTCGCGACGCTAGAGCCTGATTGCGATTTCATTGTGATCGATTGCCCTGGCTCGCATACGCGCTTGAGCCAAGTCGCGCATTCACTTGCAGATACATTGGTGACCCCGCTGAATGACAGTTTTGTGGATTTCGACCTGCTCGCGCATACAGATACAGATGGCGTTAAGATCGAAGGACCTTCGGTCTATTCCGAAATGGTTTGGAACGCCCGCCAGTTGCGCGCGCAAGCGAAGCTGCCACCGATTGACTGGATCGTGCTGCGCAATCGCATGGGTGCGCAGAACATGGTGAACAAGCAAAAGATGGAAGCTGCGATTGAGCAGCTGGCCAAACGCATCGGTTTTCGCGTTGCGCCGGGTTTCAATGAGCGTGTTATTTTCCGCGAACTGTTTCCACGCGGCTTGACGTTGCTTGATCTCAAAGAGGTTGGCGTGAAGCAGATGAACATCTCTAATGTCGCCGCGCGTCAGGAATTGCGTGATCTGATGAAAGCCCTGAACCTACCAGGCGTCCCCATCGACTTTTGAGGCCCGTTTTCATCATTTGAATTCCAAACAAGCGCGTTTTGGATGTTGTTAGTTACAAAACCAACTAATACCTACAGTGCAACCTGAACACAGGAGCTACAGATGAATCGCCACGTCAGCCCGAACCCGCTCACCCAAGCTGCAACCCCTATGGGCACGCACCCCGGCTACATGCCTGGCTTTGGGAATGACTTTGAAACAGAGGCGCTGCCAGGTGCATTGCCACAAGGCATGAACAGCCCGCAAAAGGTAAATTACGGTCTGTATGGCGAGCAACTAAGCGGCACCGCATTCACAGCCCCCAGCCATCAGAACGAACGTACGTGGTGCTATCGCATCCGCCCTTCTGTGAAACATTCCCACCACTACTCTAAGATTGACCTGCCCTATTGGAAATCTGCACCGCATGTGGATCCCGATGTGGTGAGTCTAGGTCAGTACCGCTGGGACCCAGTCCCACATTCAGATGCAGATCTTACGTGGCTCACAGGTATGCGTACGATGACAACCGCAGGTGATGTGAATACGCAAGTTGGCATGGCAAGCCATGTCTATTTGGTGACGCAAAGCATGGTGGACAGCTATTTCTATTCCGCTGATTCAGAGTTGTTGGTTGTCCCGCAAGAAGGGCATTTGCGCTTTGTCACTGAATTGGGCGTGATGGATGTCGCGCCGCAAGAAATTGCAATTATTCCTCGCGGGTTGCTCTACCGTGTAGAAGTTCTTAGTGGTCCAGCACGCGGCTTCGTTTGCGAGAATTATGGCCAGAAGTTCGATTTGCCGGAGCGCGGGCCGATTGGCGCGAATTGCATGGCGAACCGTCGTGATTTTAAGACACCCGTTGCGGCCTACGAGGATCGTGAAACACCATCAACGGTCACTATCAAATGGTGTGGTCAATTTCATGAGACTAAAATCGGGCATTCGCCATTGGACGTGGTCGCGTGGCACGGCAATTATGCGCCCTGCAAATATGACCTGACAACCTATTGTCCTGTTGGTTCCATCCTGTTCGATCACCCTGACCCTTCGATCTTCACTGTGCTCACCGCTCCTTCTGGCGTGGAAGGCACCGCGAACATCGACTTCGTGCTCTTTCGCGAGCGTTGGATGGTAGCCGAAGACACGTTCCGCCCACCTTGGTATCATAAGAACATTATGTCCGAGTTGATGGGCAATATTTACGGTCAGTATGATGCGAAACCAAAAGGGTTTATCCCGGGCGGTATGAGCTTGCACAATATGATGCTCCCGCATGGGCCTGATAAGAACGCCTTTGAAGGCGCCTCGAACGCTGATCTTCAGCCGCAAAAGCTGGACAATACAATGTCCTTCATGTTCGAGACGCGTTTCCCACAGCATCTGACAGGCTTCGCCGCCAATGAAGCCCCGCTGCAGGATGATTATATCGACTGCTGGGACGATATCGAAAAGAAGTTCGACGACACACCCGGCAAGAAGTAGATCAACACTCGATGGGCGCGTGCAAGAGCACGGCGCCCTACATTCATTCGCTCCCGTAAGGTGCCGTGCTATCGCACGCACCACCGCCAAAAGGATTAAATATGACGCTGCAAACTTCATGGGTGACGTCTGCAAATTCTGCAGAAACTGATTTCCCGCTCAACAACCTGCCTTACGGCGTGTTTTCCACCGACACGCGCGAGCCACGTTGCGGCGTAGCCATTGGCGACATGATATTCGATTGTGCCGCCGCCGAAGAAGCCGGTTTGCTCGACATCACGGACGAGCCGCT
>JAHEGL010000229.1:401-4846 GCA_024645145.1 Planktotalea sp. | reverse complement strand
GCGCAAACGCATAATTGCCGCCTCAAAGTGATCACGATCAATCTGCGCGTTAATCGCAATGCGCACCGCATGCTGTGCACGTGCATCACGCCCGGCGAACTCTTCGGCGGGACGGATCTGCACTTTTACAACCTCCGCAGCCTGACAAAACGCAGAGGCGCGCCAGCCTTCAGGCAAGCGCAACCAAATGAACGGAACATTTTCGTGCCACGTCACATCATACGCCCCAAGATGATTCACACAGGTTTGCACATATTGTGAGAACACTGCATTCACCTTTGCCGCACATTTTACGGCATCCGCGTTGCTCAGCAAACGTTCAGCCAAATCAGCCAGAGGCGTCGCCAATCCAAAGAAACCGTGCTCTGCTGAACGACGCAAGGCCGGAACGCTTGGTTTAGGCGCCACAACAAAACCAATGCGCAACGCAGGTGTTAACGTCTTGGAGATTGAGGACACATACCAGCCCCGCTCTGGTGCAAGCATACGGTAACTCGGTGCGCGCGAGGCCCCCATGCGGCAACAATCGTCCTCAATAATCTGAATGTCGTGCGAGCGCGCAACCTCTACAATCTCTTCGCGGCGCGACACAGGCGTAAACAAACCAGTGGGATTATGAACCTCTGGGGATGTGCAAATTGCTTGCACATCGTGAGTTTTGGCAACCGCAGCAACGGCTTCTGGGATCATGCCCTCACTATCCATAGGAATGGCAATGACCAGTGCACGCAGCAAAGTTGCTGCACGACGAAAACCGGGATAGGACAATTCTTCAACCAAAATGACAGGCGCAGGACCGGTCAAAATAGATTGCAATGCAAGGCTCACGCCGTTTTGTCCGCCATGGGATAATACAATATCTTCTTCATCAAGCGCACCCAAAGGCGTACCGCTCAACCATTGCTGTACTGCTTTGCGCGCCGGCTTAAAGGTTTTGCGATTTGGGTAGTGCATCACACCCGACCTCGGATTTGCAGCGACCTGCCCCATCATCTGTTGTATCAATTTAGCCTGCCCCACGTCTGGCAATTGCGGCGAGGTCAAACGCACTACATCCGGACGGCGTTCAACCGACGGCGCGATCGTCAACACATCCGTTTCAAAGCTTTCCTTTTGCACCGATTCGCTTTTCGGCTTTGGTGCCGCGACGAATGTCCCACGCCCAACGGCAGCTTCTAACACGCCTTCATCCGTCAAAAGAGTGTAGGCACGCGCAACAGTTCCCGGCGTGATTTTCAAATCCCAAGCCAGATCACGCACAGGCGGTAATTTTTGTTGTACCTTTAAAGTACCCTCAGAAATCGCCGCGCGGATTGCTTCAGCAAGCGCTTTGTATTTAGGGCCTTCAAATTTTTCGATGCTCGGAAGCCAAATTGTATTCACTACAATCTTTCTGCAGACGTACAATGTATCACTTTGTATTAATCAAATACCAAACGATTCACATTGTGTCACTACAATTTAAGGAGTGTCCCATGTCACAACCTCGCGCTCTGATCTCAGCAGATCTGCTTTTTCTCGATCAACACCGCCCCTTGCCGCTTTTGGCGATGGTTGCGGTCCGCATCGCTGTGACGTCCTCAAAATGGGCCGATCGCGCGCGCGCGCGCCGGGCACTCAAAAATCTTGATCCACATCTACTACGCGATATCGGCCTCACGCCTGATGTTGCTGATATTGAAGCGAACAAGAGGTTCTGGCGCGCTTAAAGCACGTTTCGGACTGTTCCCAAGTTTCACGAACCTCTTACTTCGGCGGCTTTCATGGCAAAGACATGGGCCGCCGCTTTTATGAGCGTTTGCGCTCGCGCCAGATGATTAAGACACCGGCACCGACAATCAACAGAACGCCTGGGAATAACGTATCCAGCGGTGCCTCCTCAAAAAGCAACCAGCCAAACAGCCCTGCGGTTAAAATGCCAAAGTACCAAAATGGCGCTAAGACCGAAGGACTTGCGATGCGAAATGCGATCATCATCAGCAAAACACCGATGCCACCGATCGTAGACATCAACAAAATCAAGCCCGCATCCGCCCAATTGTGCACAGGTGAAAATTCAGTTGTAAATGCTGCTAAGATGATCGCGCCGATGATTGAGCCAAGTGAAGAGTACAAATATAACAAGCCATTAGATGTATCAGGACCAAATTTACGCACACTGACCATTGCAAACGCATAGCAGGCCGCAGCGGCGACGGGCAAGATCGCTATAAGCGAGAAAGCGTCAGATCCCGGTCGTAAAATCCACACTACACCCGCAAAGCCGATGACCAAAGCGATGATCCGCCAAACCCCAACTTTCTCGCCCAGATAAAGAACCGACAAGATGACCACAAAGAACGCGTTGGTTTGCCCCAAGGTTGCGACTGTCGCCAGTTCAAGCTTTGACAATGCGGTATAGAAAAACAGCTGCGCAAAGGCGACAACCACACCACGCCCGATGGCCAGTTTGGGTTGCTCAATTTTCAAAGCGCTAACCTTAAAGCGAAGCTCACCCGTCCAGATCAGCAAAGCGAGAGATGGCAAAATGCCAAAGACGTTGCGATAAGCTGATAGCTCTTGCGCTGAATAATCTGCGCTCAAAACACGCACTAAAATTGCCATGACATCAAAACAAAGAATTGTCAGAATCAGTAGCCCAATCGCCTTGAAGCTCACCAGTTGGATGGGTGCGGCACCGCCGCTCATCTAGGCGGAATCGCGTAGGTCAGTGACGCGCGCGCAACAGGCGCTTCCATACCTTGAGAATGTATCAATACATCACCAACAGCGAGTGATCTTCCGAGCTTATGTATCCGTGCTTGAGCCAATAAATCTACGCCTGCTGTTGGTTTTCGCATGAAATCAATGGAACAATTCGTCGTTACGGCCAAAGTCACAGGCCCGATCATCGCAAGAACCACCAAATACATTGATACATCGGCCAGCGCAAACATCGTGGGACCGCTAATTGTACCCCCTGGACGCAAGTGTTCTTCGCTGACAGGCATACGCACAATCGCCTCCATCGGAGCCACGCTTTGTACGACGAAATCATTGGACACCTGAGAAAATTCGCTTCGCATCAACTCATTCAATGCTTCGACGTCCATTTTCAGTTCCATAGCTTTCCTCCCGCGCATCTTCGTTCTAGAGTTTTACTAACATTGATTGGAGAGCAAGATGGCAATTCTAGAACGTCGCGGCACAGGTGCAGTCGCCCATCTTCACATGAACGCCCCTGAACGGTTAAACGCGCTTTCGGACGAAATGATCGCAGCGCTTCAGGCAGAGTTCGACGAACTGCGCGAAACAGCCGCGATACGCACGGTCGTCATCTCGGGCGCTGGCAAAGCATTTTGCGCAGGCCATGATTTGAAGCAAATGACGGCGGGCCGGCAAAACGAAGATGGCGGAAAAGCCTACTTCAAGGATCTTTTTGATCGCTGCGCCCACATGATGCAAAGCATTCGCGCCCTGCCCCAGCCCGTTATCGCTCAGGTTCATGGGATAGCGACAGCAGCGGGTTGCCAAATGGTCGCCAGTTGCGATCTCGCTGTTGCTGCACATGGAACACGCTTTGGCGTAAACGGTGTAAACATCGGGCTTTTTTGTTCAACACCGATGGTTGCTCTGAGCCGAAATATTCCACGTAAACAAGCCTTTGAGATGCTTACAACCGGCGGATTTATCAACACTGACCGCGCTGAATCCCTCGGCCTCATCAATCGTGCCGTTGATTTAGAAGAGCTTGAGCGCGAGACCGCAAAGATGGCAGAACAGATTGCTGACAAACTCGGCGCGGCCGTTAAGATTGGCAAATCAGCATTCTACGAACAAATGGATATGCCCCTTGCTGAGGCCTATGAATTTACCGGCAATGTCATGGTGGAAAACATGCTTTATCGCGACACCGAAGAAGGCATCGCCGCATTTTTGGAAAAGCGCCCGCCCAATTGGTCCCAAGACTAAGCTGTAAACAATTATTCATTTTTAAAGCTTTTGAGCAGGATTTTTGTACAATCGATTGGAAATTATGGCCCGTGCCCAAACTTCAAGTTGTGATGAGTCTTGTGCCTTTTTCCTGTCGCTATCATAAAAACATGGTTAAATATGCCAAATGTATCTCTCGTTTCCAAGCGACGACTAAACTGTTTCCATTTCAGCCTTTGCACCGTTTCCAACTTTCTCACAGCGTGTTCACATCCGCGTGATTATTGCTGCGCGGGGTATTCACTTGGCCCGAGGAATTCCTGATGCGCTCTATTATTTTGACGATCCTTTTTGCAAGCACTGCCACGGTGGCAACGGCGTCTGACCTACCGAACCCTATTTTGCCGTCTGATTTCCCCGTCCGGCTTTGTTGTACAAATCGCGTGGAGGATGCATCTCATGAATCCAGCATGATAGCTGGAGGTTATGAGCAGCTGGTCCCCTACAAAATACAAGACGACAAACTGGTCGTC
>JAHEGL010000229.1:0-391 GCA_024645145.1 Planktotalea sp. | reverse complement strand
ACCCTATTTTGCCGTCTGATTTCCCCGTCCTTGATACCGAAACCGTGGCATTGGGCCGCCAACTGTTTTTTGATCCTGTGCTGTCTGGCAACGACAACATTGCTTGCGCTACCTGCCATCACCCCGCTCTTGGAACGGGTGATGCGATGTAACTCTCTGTCGGTGAAGGTGGCATGGGGCTCGGGCGGCTACGCGAAGTTGTGAATGGCAATGCACCCAAAGCGCGAATTCCGAGAAATGCGCCAGCGCTGTTTAACCTTGGAGCCTGCGAATTTAGCGTGATGTTCCATGACGGTCGCGTGCAACTCAATCGCGAATCGATGTACGGCATCGCTATGCCCGAGATGCGCTCGCTAGAGCGGCCAGCCCAATCAGCGCTTGCTGCTCAGAA
>JAHEGL010000204.1 GCA_024645145.1 Planktotalea sp. | reverse complement strand
GATAACCGAGGCGACAAGCGTATGATCTGCCTGAAATTCAGATGAAACTACATCGCTATCTGATATCAAGATCAGCTTTACACCACGTTTTACAGCAAACTTACAGGCATCTATGGTTTCCCAGGAATACGGAGTAAATGTGATCGCAATCATCACATCCCCTGCGTCTGCATCGTTCAAATCATCAATCGCGCTATTTTGATGTCGTGGGATCAATTGCATCGATGGCAGCGCCATGCGCCCTACGTATTGTAGGTAATATGCCAACGCATAACTGGCCCGCACGGCGGTCAAATAAACCGTGCGCGCACTTAGAAGCAAATCAACCACTTGCTGCATCTGATCCGGCGTTTGATGCTGCAAGCTCCTTTCGACAATCGCCAATGTATTGGCCGAGGCATCCGCCTGAACACGGCCCAATGTGCCCTCATGTCTTATGTTCAAGAGCCACTCAGAGGCCTCGGAAAAACTAGTCGATGACACCAGTGCATGGCGAAACGGTTCGCGCAATTGATCATAACTCACAAAACCCAGACTATTCGCCGCGCGCACCAATGTGTATGTGCTAACCCCTGATTTGCGGGCAGTTTCGCGGATAGAGTCCAGCCCAAAATCCGACGGATGATCAACGATGTATTTCGCCACAACACGCAAACGGGGCGACAGCATCGGCATCTTTTCTTTCAAAGATGTAAGTGTTCGATTCTTAAGCGTTGGGTCCATGGATTTGTAGGGTTCCTGAGTGGCAATTGCATAACAAATGTTATTCTTTTTATACGTTGACTGAAAGTGTTTTTATTTACAAAGTTACACTGATATTTGTGATCCCTGAGGAAAGACTTCTATACCATGAGCCAGTTACCATCACACGCATCGGTTATCGTTATCGGCGGCGGGATAATGGGGTGTTCTACCCTGTATCATTTGGCCGAAATGGGTGCCACAGATGCGATACTGCTAGAACGCAACAAACTGACATCTGGGACCACATGGCATTCTGCAGCACAGGTGCGTGCGCTCCGTCATTCCCAAAACCTGACGCGTATGATCCAGTATTCCGTCGATCTATATGCGCGATTGGAACAGGAAACGGGCCAATCGGTGGGGTGGATACAAAAAGGATCACTCTCGCTTGCAACAAAACCAGATCGTTTAACACACATCAAACGGCAAGAGGCCCTGGCCCACGCCTATGGAATAGACGCAAAGTCCATTTCTGTGGCGGAGGCAAAAGAGAGATGGCCATTGATGAATGCTGACGATGTTTTGGGCGCGGTCTGGTCCCCCGACGACGGACGGGTCAGCCCATCTGATGTCTGCGCCGCATTGATCAAAGGCGCACGCCAACGCGGTGCCCAGCTCTTCGAAGATACAGGTATGACGGGGTTTTTAACGCGGGACGGAAAAATCACAGGGGTTGAAACAACGGCTGGCACAATTTCGTGCGATGCGGTCGCGCTTTGCACAGGATTATGGTCGCGCGAAGTGGGCGCCATGGCAGGCGCTGAGGTTCCTGCGTTGGCTTGTGAACACTTCTACTTACTAACCAAACCGATCGAGGGGATCGTTGGCAATACCCCGACCCTGTCAGATCACGATAACAGATTATATATTCGCGACGATTCTGGTGGATTGTTGGTGGGGTGTTTTGAACCCATGGGAAAACCCATCGCGCCAGAGATTTTGGACGAAAGTTTTGAATTTGGCTTATTGCCCGAGGATTGGGATCATTTCGAACCCATGATGATGAATGCCCTGCATCGCTTACCCGCACTTGAAAACGCCGAAGTGAAGATGCTGTTAAATGGTCCAGAAAGTTTTACGCCTGATGGCACCTTTATGTTGGGGGAAACGTCAGAAACGCGCGGGCTGTTTTTGGGATGTGGCATGAACTCCGTCGGCATCGCCTCTGGTGGCGGTGCGGGTATGAATTTGGCACATTTGATTATGCATGGGCATACGCCTTATGATCTTTCTGAAGCCGATGCGAAACGCTTTGCGCCAATCTATAATTCGCTTGATCACCTGATGGCGCGGGCACCAGAAATCTTGGGAACGCATTATGATATTGCCTATCCTGGAAAACAACTGTCCACCGCGCGCAATCTTCGCCCTCTCCCCCTACATGCCACATACGTCGAAGCGGGGGCGCATTTTGGTCAGTTTTATGGATGGGAGCGCCCACTCTATTTCGGAAAAACAAAAGAACCGACATTAACATTTGACCGCCCTGATTGGTTCGAAAATGTAAAACAGGAAGTCAGCGCAGCACATACCAGGGCGGCAATTTTCGATGTCTCTCCTTTTGGAAAGATCGAGGTCAAAGGACCAGACGCAGAAGAATTTTTGATGAAAACATGCGCAGGGTATTTGGCCCGCTCGCTTGGATCGGTGATTTATACAGCAGTCCTAAATGATCGCGGCGCTTTTGAAAGTGATATCACAGCCCAACGCATCGCAAATGATCACTATCGCTTGTTTGTGGGAACAAATGCGATCAAGCGCGACTTGGCGTGGTTTACACGGGCATCAGACGGGTTTGACGTATCACTTGAGGACAGCACAGAGAAATACGCAACCCTATCCCTGATGGGCCCTGACGCCGCCCGCATTGTGGCTGACTGTGGTGCACCAGAGTTGAATGATTTGGGATATTACAAGGTAGGGCCCGCCTATATTGCCGATAAACATGTCCGTGCCGCGCGGATGTCCTATGTGGGTGAATATGGCTGGGAAATCACCTGTCTAAGTGAAAACGCAAAACCGATTTATGACGCATTGGTCGAAGCCGGTGCAACACCTGCGGGCCTATATGCCCAAACATCCATGCGCATTGAAAAAGGGTTCTGTGCCATGGGTCACGAGTTGGATGGAGATACCAGCCCTATTGAGGCGGGACTGATGTTTGCAGTGCGCAAGTCAGGTGGTTTTGTTGGGCATGACGCATTGATGGCACGCAAAGCATCAGGCGCATTTTGCAAAACCGTTTCAATCACGATTATGGATGAAAACGCCGTTCCGCTGGGGCACGAACCCATTTACCTAAATGGTGAAATCATTGGACAAACCTCATCCTGTGGATTTGGATATCGTGTCGGCAAACCCATCGCATTAGGTCATGTCAACACACCCCTGGCCTCAGGAACACAGGTGCAAATTGACATTGCCCGCACACTCTATGACGCCGAAATAACGCTTGGGCCATTGTTTGATCCAAATGGCATGAGGGTGAAAGGTTGATATCTACACCCCATATAATGGTCGCGACAACCGGCGCTAGGCTTGGCAAAGCTGATCACGCTGCGTTACCGATCACCACCGATGAAATCGTAAAAACCGCACATCTCTGTAGAACCGCAGGGGCTCATAGCTTACATTTGCATATCCGAGATGAAGTGGGTTTGCACAGCCTTGATGCTGGTCGTTACCGAGAAGTTTTAAACGAGCTATCAGCTCAGGTTCCTGATATGCGCGTACAAATTACCACAGAGAGTGCTGATTTGTTTGATGTTTCGGAACAGTTAAACTGTCTTGCAAAGGTTCAGCCCCGGTGGGCCTCCATCTCGGTCCGAGAGATAGCACGTGAACCTGATCTAGCCGACCGCATATATGGGTGCTGCGCAGAACAGGGAACAGAGGTACAGCATATTTTATACGATGTTTGTGACATTACTCTTCTAAATAAGTGGCAGCATGAAGGGATTGTGCGCACTTTACAAAATAGCGTTCTCTTCGTTCTTGGCCGATATTCAGAGGGGCAGACTTCATCACCCGAAGACTTAACACCAATGTTAAATGCAATGCCTACGCGTAGTCAGTGGATGGTCTGCGCTTTCGGTCCGCTTGAACATGATTGCTTGATTGAAGCTGCTCGGCTAGGTGGCAATCTCCGTGTCGGATTTGAAAATTCATTACAAGATAGCAATGGTCATATTTGGTCAGACAATTCAGCTTCAGTTGCCGTCCTCAAAACCAAACTAGGAATGAAATGAAATGTCGCATATCTTTCCAAGAAACATGAAATCACTTCCACCCACGGCCGTAAACGCCCAAGGGTGCTATATTTATGACAGCACTGGCAAAGCCTATCTTGATGGCTCTGGCGGGGCAGCGGTCTCCTGTTTAGGGCATGGTGATCCCGATATCATCGCGGCCGTTCAAAAACAGGCACAAGCCCTGTCCTTTGCACACACGGGGTTCTTCACATCAGAGCCCGCAGAAGCATTGGCAGAGATCCTTATTCGTCATGCGCCCAAAGGGCTTGATCGGGTTTATTTGGTATCAGGCGGATCAGAGGCGACAGAGGCCGCCATCAAACTTGCGCGGCAATACCACATCGAAAACGGCGAACCAAATCGACGTCATTTGATCGCACGCAAGCAAAGCTATCATGGAAATACCCTTGGGGCCTTGGCCGCAGGTGGAAACGAATGGCGACGGGCACAGTTCTCGCCTCTGTTGATTGACGTGACCCACATCTCCCCCTGTTACGAATATGTACTGCGCGGCTCGGATGAAACCGCCTTTGATTATGGTCAACGCATGGCCCAAGAGTTAGAGGATGAAATCCTGCGCCTTGGTCCCGAAACGGTGATGGCCTTTATGGCGGAACCCGTGGTTGGCGCAACCTTGGGCGCGGTGCCAGCAGTTGCGGGATATTATAAGCGGATCCGCGACATCTGTGATCGCTATGGCGTTTTGTTGATTTTGGATGAGGTCATGTGCGGCATAGGGCGCACAGGCCATTTATTTGCCTGCGAGGCAGACGGGATTACGCCCGATATTCTGTGCATCGCCAAGGGTTTGGGCGCAGGCTATCAGCCGATTGGCGCAATGCTGTGTTCCGCACAAATATATGACTGCATAGAACAGGGCTCTGGTCTATTTCAA
>JAHEGL010000199.1 GCA_024645145.1 Planktotalea sp. | reverse complement strand
CTTTTGGATGATGGAACTTTTCGCGCCAGTGAAAGCGTGATGATCTTTGCTCTCGCTGTCGTGGGCGGGGCGCAATATTGGTATGGCGCATTAATCGCGGCTACGCTGTTTCGCATTTTACCTGCCCTTTTGAACAATTGGGGCGTAGATGCGGATTTAAGTTTTGTCATTTTTGGCGCTGGCCTTTTACACGCTGTGATCACTGCGCCAGACGGCATAGCGGGCCAGATCCGCGGGTTGGTCATATCGCTCGTGGCGCGCAACCAGAAATCGGAGAACACGCGATGATCCAGATTACGGATGTGACTGTACGCTTTGGCGGGGTTGTCGCACTTGACGCGGTAAGCGCCGATTTCACGGCGGCCGTCAGCGGTGTAATCGGTCCGAATGGCGCCGGAAAAACCACACTTATGAATGTTGTTTCAGGATTTGTGACGGCAAAATCCGGGCAGGTCCAAATTGATCAAACAAATATCCTAACTTTGTCACCTCATCGGCGGGCAAATTGGGGTTTGCGACGATCCTTTCAAAAAGAAGAAATCGCAAACGATCTAACGGTCTTTGAAAATGTGTTGGTCCAGTGTGACCATTCCGACAATAGAAATAGCGATAAAACGCAGGACGTTATGAGGATGTTAGACAGTGTTGGCATGACCGATCAGGCACATCGATTAGGTCTAAAATTAAACAGCTTTGAACGCCGACTGACAGATATCGCACGATGCATGGTGGGCAATCCCAAATTGGTATTGCTTGACGAACCGGCGGGCGGTTTATCCATATCAGAGACGCAAATCTTGGGTGAATTGATCACACGAATCCCATCCAAAACGGGCGCGCAAGTTTTGGTAATTGATCATGACGTGGATCTGATTTCGCGCATTTGCAGCGAAACCTTGGTTTTGGATTTTGGCAAACGCATCGCTTTTGGGCCCACAAAATCCGTCTTGTCCGATCCGGCGGTGAAAGGGGCCTATTTGGGCGCAGAGGAGCTTGAGTAATGGTGTTGGCAGTCGAAAACATTGATGTAGAGCACGACGGCCGAACAATCTTGCGTGATATATCGCTGACCTTGAAACCCGGGACCGTCACCGCCGTTTTAGGTGCGAACGGCGCTGGTAAATCTGAACTGGTCAAAGCGCTCGCTGGCATTCTTCCGATCACGCATGGAACCTATGAATTGGACGGCCAGTCTTTACGCGACGCGCCTGCACAGGTTATTCGGCAGCGTGGCGTCGCCGCTGTGCCAGAGGGTCATCGCGTCTTTACCGCGCTAAGTGTTGATGACAATCTTCGCGCCGCGGGTTCACTTTTGTCGGATGATTTAGAGAGCATCTTAAACGACACATACGCCATTTTTCCAGAATTGGCCGAACGTAAAAAACAGCTCGCCGGCACTATGTCAGGGGGGCAACAACAAATGTTGGCCCTTGGGCATGCAATGATGAGTAAACCAAATTATATGTTGATTGACGAAATGTCTCTTGGGCTTGCGCCCTTGATTGTAAAACGTCTTATCGGGTTTGTTGATCGTCTTAAAGATCGAGGGATTGGCGTTCTATTGATTGAACAATTTGCTGAACTTGCTTTGAAAAAGGCAGAGCATGCATTGGTTTTGCGCAACGGCAAACTTACCTATTCGGGCGATGCCAAAAATCTATTGGATGACCCCGGTTTATTGGATCGCGCCTATTTCGGTGTGCTTAATATCGATTAAACCGACATTCCCCCATCGACGCTTAGCGTAATGCCAGTGGTAAAAGCGCTTAAGTCTGACGCAAGATAATAAACTGATTTCGCAATTTCATAGGGTGATGCGTGACGACCCATTGGAATGATTTCATTGAAAAATTCTGTCGCATCTCGTTGAATGATTTTTGAAAGATCTGTTTCTACATTGGCTTGGAACTGATTGTCCACCGGCCCTGGGTTGATTGTATTGACCCGAATTCCGTGTGGCGCCAATTCTTTTGACAAGACACGCATTAACCCTGTCAAAGCATGTTTTGCGGTTATATATCCGTAAACGCCCGGATCTCCGCGCAAGCCAGCAACGCTTGATGTAATGATGATGCTTCCCCCCCGCGTCATATGCGGGACCGCATATTTAGCAGCCAAAAATGCGCCAGTCACGTTTACATTCAATACGGACTGAAAGACATCTAATGGGTAATCTTCGATATTGCGAACAATGCCAAAATTTCCGGCATTGCTGAACAAAACATCAATGGATCCAAACCGTGAAACCGTATAATCAATATATCCTGCGGTTTGCTTTTCATCTGAGACATCAGCCACATAGCTGGCAATCTGGCCCGATGATTTTAAGCTGTCGGTAATATGCGCAAGAGCATCCGCATCTCGATCCACCAAAACAACGGATGCACCATGTTCTAAAAATAACTTTGCGGTAGCCGACCCAATGCTGCCTGCTCCACCTGTGATTACAGCTGTCTTGCCTGTTAAATCATGTAACACATTTTGCCCCATAAATATTCACGTCACATCTAAGCAGCTGTTTCGGAATTATATCAACCTAAATTTAGATTTGCGATGTCAAGGAAACACGTCTTTGCAGCACAATTCCCTAACGCTACAGGACAACATATCGTCTGTGAACTGTGCCAAAATCGATCGCATCGCAAATTCTTTAACAACGGGGTGCTGAATAGGACGATGGGATAAATGCGACAACCGCAATCATTCAAATTATAAACGGGTTGAGTATCGTCCTAAATGTAAAACCGTGATTTTATTGGGGTGATGGGGAGGTCCTAGGATTCAAACCAAGATGGCTGTTTACAACATTTCAAAAGTAGCAATGAACGCGGTAATGTTTCCACGCAGCTTCAAACAGGTCACGCGCATCACTTAAACGTGCGACCGTTGTTGCTGGCCCAGCACCCCAAGTATTGAGACACGCTCGAAAGAAAGCGGGTCCAAGTTCTCGCCCGTAAATCTCAGCGCAGGATTGTTCAGCACGCTCCGTTGTTTTTACACGGATTTGCATTAGCTCCGCCTGCGTATAGAAACGGCTGTCCATTACAGTTCCCCGCTAATACACCGCGCAGGAAGTCTGTCAGGTCGATGTAAGTGCAGTCAAATTCTGCCAGCGTCGCATGCGCTAAGTTAGGATCGTCCGTTACGGTGAGTGTTTCATCGTGGTCCACTGCATCAAAACAAGGGACTAGCACCAACACCTTTTCTGCTTTGCCCGCTTCGTATGCGTCCACAGTGTCGAATAACGCCTGTTGATCGATGCGAGATAACAAACCAAGCATCTGCGAAGGCCCAGCACCAAACTGCGTTAGTCTGAACTGTAGCTGTGCCAGTGCGGCGTGGAAAAGGTTGTACCGATGAGCCGAGTGAACCGTTTTGACGGGAAAAAAATAATCCCATTCGTATCTACGTCTATCTAAATTCCATGCGTCACTCGTTGGATAACCACAGAAAAAGGCGATGTTCCGACTGGTCAAATTCATACCACACTCCGATCAACTTGATCCCACAATATACTGTTTATAATAGCATATTTTGACCTGAGTGTCGCCACCTTGTAGGGTGTATTTGCTTGCACCCCCCTTGTTTGGAGGCGGATACTGCCTTTCGTTGACGGTGCGAACTACCCTCATTCTTGGGCTTGTCAGAAGAACCTCTGTTTGCAAAAATTGTCTCATTTAAAGACTAATGGAGATAATAATGAAAATTCGTTCTTTTGTAGGAACAGTCATACTGACATCAATGTTGACCTTCAGCGCGTCTGCACAGGGTTTAGACGAACTTAAGGCGGAACTTAATTCTATTACCTCTCAATTAGAGATAGTGGATGCAACCATTGCTAAGTACGAAGGAGGACTGATCAAAGTTTTAGCTGAAACCCGCAAGGAAGCACTCCTTTTATCCAAGGCTCTTGTTGAAAATCGTATTAGTGCTGCCGAAGGTAATGCTACTCTAGAAATACAGGTTCCCGCAGTTGCTCCAAATGATGAGCTGGCACAACAATTACTTGGTGAACTTGCGCAACAACAAACAGCCGTCGATTTAGCCAGTAAAGAAGCAGAGAGAGCTGGAGGCCTTATAAAAGCGTTAGCATTAAGCCGCGTCGAAACAGAAAAATTGACGTTAAGCCAATTGCAAATGGCATATTTTCAAGCGAAGTATGGTATTGCGATGCCAAACTTGACCAAAGGTTCAGCTTCCGAAGGAGAGAGCAATAATACCAAATCTGAAACCGTCAGCGACAACGCAAATGAAGAAAGTGACGAAGAACAATCAAATTCCTTAAATCAAGAAACATCAAGCGCCTCAAAATGGAATTTTGTTGAACAATTTGACAGTTTTAATGATAAAAATTCATCGATGGTTATACTCGAAGCGTCAGGCTATATCGGTAATGATGATCCCAAAGATCTTATAGTGCGTTGTGACGCAAAGGGCGGTTATGACATTATTATCGCTTCAAATGGCTACATCGGAGCTAGAGATAATCGCGTGCCGGTTCGTTATCGATTTGGTAAAAATGATGCAATAAGTGAACGCTGGAGTGAATCAACCAACGGTAAAGCTGCATTCTTACCATCATCTTACAACGATTTTCGCAGAAACCTTGCAACTGGAGAGGATTTTGTTTTTGAAATTACAGATTTCAACGGAAACAGTGGCAGTTCAGAGTTTGACAATAGTAAAGACGAGAAACTCGATTTTGTTATGGGTGGTTGCAAATCAAATTAATTAGAACCAAACCTTGTTCCGAACCGTAGGTCATACGGATATTTTGCATGGCCAGAACGAGCGTCGTGCGAACAACCCCTGACAAGGTACTTACAACCAGAACCTGCCTTGGGTACGCGCGAGGCATATCGCCCCCCTAGTAAGTGACTTTCCCTAAGGGGGGCGTCGGTAGA
>JAHEGL010000189.1 GCA_024645145.1 Planktotalea sp. | reverse complement strand
GAATGTAGCCACGATGTGTGGCATCAACTTCGATCTCGCGTTTCAAATTTTCGGGCAAGGCATGAAATTGCTTTGACGCCGCAAACAGGGCATCGCGCAAACCGGCTGGGACACCGTGATTGATCAGATAAGCAAAGCCGACCTCACTGTAGGCCAGTCGAAATTGCTGGGCGATATCAGGCGCATTCAGGTCTAGGACAGGGATGGATGTCATCTTGAACCTTTCGCTCTGCGCGCCACACCAATCCAAAAATGCAAAACAACGGCGCAAGTCAGCCAAACAAGTGCGACGAGCGGCGCTTGAAACGCAAGCTGCACACCCCAAACGGTGCCAACAAGTGTGCCCAGTAACGGAATGATCAAAGTGCCGGCGACCGCGCCCCCGAGCGCACTGGCGAGCAAACACCCCGCTAAGCTGAGTGCAAAGCCGCCAAGTCCCTCGCGTCCGATCCAACCCGCGCTAAGCCAGCCTCCAATAAAGCCGCCAAGGGATGCAAAAGCGATAAGGCTGAAATTGACACCTGCTGGAAGCCCCAAGCCAGGCGGTTCACGGGTCAGGTCTTCGAATGCGACTACAAATCCACCCAGCGCTGTACCCATAAGCGCTGCGCGAAATCTTAAAGGGCGCGCTTTTTCACGCAACGCGCCCCAGAGGGAAAATTCGGCATCTGTTGTGTTAGAAGCTGGCGTCATCGCTCCCGACCTGCCAAGACTTTGCCAAGTTCCCGAAACGCGTGAATTGCGCCTCAAAACTGAGTTCCACCGTGCCAATAGGGCCGTGTCGCTGCTTTCCGATGATCACTTCGGCCTTGCCGTGCAAACGCGCCATGTCATCCTGCCACGCGGCCATTGCTTCTAGGTTATCATCATCAGGTTTTTCACGTTCTTTGTAGTACTCGCCACGATACACGAACATCACCACATCCGCGTCTTGCTCGATCGAACCTGATTCACGCAGGTCTGAGAGTTGTGGGCGTTTATCTTCGCGGTTTTCAACCTGACGCGAGAGCTGCGATAGCGCGATTACAGGGATCTGTAGTTCTTTCGCAATCGCCTTGAGACCCATCGAGATCTCGCCAATCTCCTGTACACGGTTTTCAGACGTGCCGCGCACCAGCTGGAGATAGTCGATGATCAACACATCCAAACCATGTGTCCGCTTTAAGCGACGTGCTCGCGCAGACAGCTGCGCAATCGGAATTGCGGCTGTGTCATCAATATAAAGCGGACAGGCTTCGAGTTCCTTGGCTGCTTCTACGAAACGACGGAACTCGAATTCTTCCATGTCACCTTGGCGGATCTTGTGGCTCGAAATCTCTGACGCTTCAGAAAGGATACGCCCCGCAAGCTGCTCTGCGCTCATCTCCAGCGAAAAGAACCCGACAACGCCGCCATCAACTGCGCCGTCCGTCCCATCTGCGAGTTTGCCCTGACGATAGGCTTTAGCGATGTTGAAGGCGATGTTTGTGGCAAGCGATGTCTTACCCATAGACGGGCGACCGGCAAGAATAAGAAGGTCGGATTTGTGCAACCCCCCAAGCATCTTGTCCATATCGGCCAGACCCGTGGAAACACCCGCCATGCCACCCCCGCGCTCATAGGCGGCGTTGGCGACGTTTACCGCTTCAGTAATCGCGCGCAAGAAGGACTGAAAACCACTGTCAGAGCTGCCTTTTTCAGCGAGTTTGTATAGCTCTTGCTCTGCCTCAACGATCTGTTCGGCTGGTTCGGACGCGACATCGACACGCGCGGCTTTGGCGGCGATATCGCGGCCAAGCCCCATCAATTCACGTCGGATCGCGAGGTCGTAAATGATCTGCGCATAATCCCGCGCAGCAAATGCAGAGACAGCGGCCCCCGCGAGACGGGCCAAATAGGCTGGACCGCCGAGTTCTTTGAGACCCTCATCATCCTCAAGAAATGCTTTGAGTGTGACAGGGGACGCGAGGTTGTTTTTCGCAATCCGCGCCGCAGCTACTTCGTAAATGCGCTGGTGTACAGGATCGAAGAAGTGACGCGGCTGAATGATCGAGGCGACACGGTCATAAATATCGTTGTTGGTCAGAATTGCCCCAAGAAGTTGCTGCTCTGCCTCGATCGAATTTGGCATGGATTCAGCCGATGCCACATCGACCTGCGTTTGATTGATAGATGCGATTTCGTTCATGTCGGTCCTTCACATGCCTTTTGGCATTGATACAAAATCAAACGGGAGAAGTGCAAATTGTATGTTTTTGTGGATAACCTGAATCGACGCTGAAATCCACAAGATGTTGTGGCTCAGCGCCGCTAAAGGCTTACAGCTTGTGGTTAAGAAAGTGCTAAGATGACGATGGATTAGTTTAGTTTTTAGATAGCTTAGCTTTTCTTGTTAGCCTCTTGCCACGCGCGCGGATCGTTCAGGAAGGCTTCAACGCCGGCCAAAGTCTCTGCATCAAAGGTGCCTTGTGCTTTGGCCTCGGCGAGCACGTCCCACCATGTGCACAGATGGTGCAAGGTAACCCCATGATCCCCGAGCGTTTTTTCGGTTTCGGGGAAAATGTCATAGTAGAATATCACTGCTGTATGGGCACAAGTTGCCCCCGTTTCGCGAATCGCGTCCACGAAGCTGAGCTTTGAGCCGCCATCTGTCGTGAGATCTTCGACAAGAAGCACGCGCTGACCTTCGTGCATGTCTCCTTCGATCCGCGCGCCGCGTCCGTAGCCCTTGGGCTTTTTGCGCACATAGGTCATCGGAAGCGCCATGCGCTCGGCAACAAGGGCCGCGAAAGAAATGCCAGCGGTTTCGCCGCCTGCAATGTTGTCAAAGGCTTCAAAGCCCGCATTGCGCATCATGGTGATTGTCATGAAATCCATCATGGTCGAGCGGATGCGCGGGTATGAATTGGGTTTGCGGCAATCGATATAGGTCGGGCTTGGCAGGCCAGAGGCAAGAATGAACGGATCTTTCGCGTTGAAGTGCACCGCTTTGATTTCGAGTAACATACGCGCTGTGAGGCGTGCGATTTCTTCGGCAGTGGGATAGCTGGATGGGATCATGTCTTGTCTCGTTTGGCAGCTGAGCCGGTTGGGGCAGGGCCTCCGGCGGGAGTTTATTTGGAAAAATGAAGATCAGGCGGTGACAGACCAGTTGAGCGGGAAGCCCGGATCAAAGAGAGTGACCTCACCCACGCCCGAGATGATTTTTTCGGGGTAGGTCGGTGGGGTCTTGCTCAAGGTTATCGTCTCATCATTTGGTGCGAGCCCGTAGTGTCTAGGGCCGTTGAGCGAGGCAAAGCTTTCGAGCTTGTCGAGTGCGCCTTGATTTTCAAAGACGTGTGCCAGAATGGACATTGTGTTTGTTGCGGTAAAGCAGCCAGCACAGCCACAAGCGTTTTCTTTCAACACGTCTGTGTGCGGGGCGCTATCGGTACCAAGGAAGAAGCGCGCTTCGCCAGAGGTGGCCGCGTCTACGAGCGCTTCGCGGTGCAGTTCGCGTTTGGCGACCGGCAGACAGTAGTAATGCGGCTTGATGCCGCCCACAAGGATATGGTTGCGATTGATCACCAAGTGATGGGTTGTGATCGTTGCGCCAAGGCTGTCGTCTTGCGCGCGCGCGTACTCTACGGCGTCTTTGGTGGTGATATGTTCTATCGTGACTTTTAGGCCCGGTGTCGCGCGACGCAAAGGATCGAGCACTTTGTCGATGAACACGGCCTCACGGTCAAAGATATCGACCTCTGCATCGGTGACTTCGCCGTGCAAACATAGTGGCAGGCCAATTTCAGCCATTACGTCCAGCACAGGTTGTACGCGCGCAAAGTCGCGCACGCCGCTGGCCGAATTGGTTGTCGCACCCGCAGGGTAGAGCTTGACCGCTTTGATCAAACCAGATGCATGTGCCGCGCGCATGTCCTCCGGATCCGTGTCCTCTGTGAGGTAGAGCGTCATCAAGGGTTCAAATGTCATACCCTCTGGCAATGCCTCGAGGATGCGCGCTTGATAGGCCAACGCATCGGCCTCTGTCACCACAGGGGGCACCAGATTGGGCATGATGATTGCGCGTGCAAAATGACGGGCCGTTTCAGGCAGCACGGCGCGCAGCATATCGCCATCGCGCAGGTGTAAATGCCAATCGTCGGGGCGGCGGAGGGTACAGCTATCTGTCATGCAAATGCGCATACACCTTAGCTTGCGAAAGGGCTAGGGCTTGTGGACATTCATCACGCAGCACTGGTTTCAGTCCAAAATTGCTCAGTTCAAGGCATTTGAGCGCTGGAGTAGTGGGCTACTTCAAGCGCAAATAACGAAGAAATGGGCAATTTTGGCGAAATCCTGAAGGGACGCGGCAGATTTTTCGACTGCCTTCGCCGATTTGCCCTTCCGATGAACCACATCGCCGCGCTCAATCGACTTGTCAGACGCAAAATCTGTCTCGCGCCAGTGCTGCGTGATGAATGTCCACAGGCTCTAATGGTTTGCGTGCGGATTGTAACAGCGCCAAGCCAAGATTTGAATTTGAAGGAATGCTATTGTGATTTTACGATGATAATCGGATTTGTTGTTGGCGTTTTCTATACGCGCGTTCACCCGTTTGTCGCAAGCTTGCTAGAGCGTGCTAACGTCACCTTGGTGGATACACAGATGAGCTTGTTCAGCTTCGCGCTGTGTCTCGCGGCGGCGGCACTTTTGCTGAACTTGATAGGGGTGCAGAGTTATCCTGTGCTGATGTGCCTCGGCGCTGCCATCGGTGTCGCCCGTAAGCCGCTCTTGAACGTGTCACATCGCGCGGTGCATAAATTCAAACTGTCCGTTTGAGCCATCTTTATGATCACCCACCACGCGACGTCTGGCGCGTCGCAACAGATCTTGATTGTTTGCAGGACGCTGTCCGGGGTTTGCTGACTTTTGAGGGATTGCCAAGTGGGCCCATCAAAGAAG
>JAHEGL010000185.1 GCA_024645145.1 Planktotalea sp. | reverse complement strand
AATCTAACACCAAACGCGCGGGTTCTGTTAATGTGTACACACGATAAGGCACGCCTTGGCTCAGGCTTAAATCAACTTGAAATGCCCCGCCTTGGGTCGTGATCCGGCTTTCGCTCGCGTCAAGACGCGCAAGTGCGGTGAACGGCTGCGCAGAGGCAGTCGATACGACACTCAAAAGTGCCCAAAGTACAAAGATCACCGCTCTTGTCATTGGCCTATTTCCGGCTCATTTCCTGCTTTCATTATACGCGCAGCCTGCTTGACACGGAACCGTTAATTTTAATCAAACGCAGTTGTGATATCGTACCCGTAGAGCCAATCAAATTGCTTGAGCATAAGGCTTGGTGAGATCCGGCTCCCGAGTCCCAACCCTATATGGGCTGCCAAACGTAGCGGCCCACGAGGCAAGTGATAGCGCCACGCATTACTGTTTGCCGCTTCAATCACTTTACGTACCCGCGGTTGGCGCATGGTTTCAAATGTCGTCAACGCTGCGTTTAAATCCGGCTCTTGCTTCAAACACATGCAAAGCGCCCAGGCATCTTCCAACGCCATATTTGCGCCCTGCGCTAGAAAAGGCAGCGTTGGATGCGCGGCGTCGCCAAGCAGCGCACAGCCTGCTGCGTGCCAGTTATCCGCGACGGGGTGGCGAAACAGCCCCCATAAATTCACCTCCTCCACACGCGACAGCATGCTTTGGACATTCGCAGATTCGTCTTTGAAGATGGCGCGCAGATTGTCGGGATCATCACGTTGCGACCACCCCTCTTCACGCCATTCAGCGCGTTCCTGAACCGCAACAAGGTTTATCAATTCACCGCCACGCAATGGATAGCTTACAATATGACGCCCAGCTGCCATGTGCACTTGAACGTCATGTTGGCGGTTGTCGACGTTGGGCACCAAAGCACGCCATGCGACTTGGCCGGTGAAAAATGGCTCCGTAGCGGTGTTCAAGGTGCCGCGCAAAACGCTGTGTAGCCCACCTGCATCAATGACAATATCGCTCTGAGCGCTTGTTCCATCCAAGAAATTCAGCTTTGCGGGCCTACCCGGCTCTATTGAAGTGACACTGCGATCGAGCGTGATTGTCACCCCCGCTTCACGTGCCGCATCATGGAGGATAGAAATCAAATCGGCGCGGTGGACAAAATGATATCGTTGATCGCTTGGTAATTTGTTCAAATCAAGCCGTGCGACTTCATAGTCGCTCTCAGCACGACGCAAACTCACGGCTTGCCCTTGGCTGGAACGCTTGCTGAGCTGTTCTTCCAAGCCAAGCGCTCGCAAAACACGAAGGCCATTGGGACTGACCTGTAGCCCCGCGCCCACTTCAGTGATTTGGGCTGCTCGTTCAAACACGCAAACTTGCATTCCATTTTGCGCGAGCGCTGTGGCAACAGCGAGCCCACCAATCCCGCCCCCCACAATACTTATGCTAAGAGTGTTATCCATATGATACCTGTGCAAAGAAAAACGCCGAAGCGAAAGCCCCGGCGTTTCAAAATCTATTGATTTACCTGCGATCAGTCGTCGCGATGTACTTTTTCGCGGCGCTCATGGCGCTCTTGCGCCTCAAGGCTCATGGTTGCGATTGGACGTGCATCAAGACGCTTGAGCGAAATCGGATCGCCTGTCACGCTGCAATATCCAAACTCACCCTCATCAATTCGGCGCAGGGCTGAATCAATCTTGGCGACCAACTTGCGCTGGCGATCACGTGTGCGCAGTTCAAGCGAGCGATCTGTTTCCTCGCTAGAGCGATCAATCGCATCTGGAATGTTGCGTGTCCCGTCTTGCAGCGTCTCTATTGTGTCGCGGCTATCAGACAACAGTTCGTCGCGCCAATCTGTCAATTTTTTGCGAAAATACTCAGTTTGACGTTCGTTCATAAACGGTTCGTCTTCAGCCGGGCGATAATCATCCGGCAAAAATACTTCAGCTTTCATGTTTTCGTTCCCCTTGTGGCCATCATCCATGGGTAAAATTCCTTTGAGGTCTGGCTACGGTCATTTCTGGCTACGGATGGCGCGATCTACCCTAAGAAAGCAGGCTTGTCACTACCGAATAAACTCACATTGCAGCAATATTTATGGCGAGATAAGGTGTTGCAAACACTTGAAAGAGAGAAAGAGCGCAGATGAAATTTACCGGAACGCAAGATTATGTCGCGACGGACGACCTTACAATCGCGGTGAATGCGGCTGTTACCTTAGAACGTCCGCTCTTAGTAAAGGGCGAACCCGGCACAGGTAAAACAGAACTCGCGCGCCAAGTTGCATCCGGTCTTGGGTTACGTATGATCGAATGGAACATCAAATCGACGACCAAAGCGCAGCAAGGTCTATATGAATACGATGCCGTCAGCCGCCTTCGGGACAGCCAGTTGGGTGAAGAACGTGTCCATGACGTGGCAAACTACATACGCAAGGGTAAGTTGTGGGAAGCGTTTGAAGCCGGAGAGAAAGTCGTTCTTCTGATCGACGAAATCGACAAAGCTGACATCGAATTTCCAAATGACTTGCTGCAAGAACTCGATCGCATGGAATTCTACGTCTACGAAACCGGAGAGACGATCCGTGCCGAAAATCGACCAATTGTAATCATCACTTCAAACAATGAGAAAGAATTGCCGGACGCATTCTTGCGTCGTTGTTTCTTTCACTACATCCGATTTCCTGAACCAGATGTCATGCGCAAGATCGTGGAAGTGCACCATCCTGGCATCAAAGAAGCCCTGCTCACCACAGCTTTAAAACAGTTTTATGATATAAGAGAGCAACAAGGCCTTAAGAAGAAGCCATCTACGTCAGAAGTGCTCGATTGGCTAAAACTTCTATTGGCAGAAGACCTAACCCCAGAAGACTTGAAACGTGACGGCGCAAGTGCGCTTCCAAAGCTGCATGGTGCGCTGCTCAAAAACGAACAAGATGTGCATCTTTTTGAACGACTCGCCTTCATGGCTCGACGCGGTTGAGAGAGGCTTACACGACAGTCGTTTACAATTAATGCACGCCTCTATGCCTTAGGCCTGTCACTGACCCAATATCTAGGTGGCAGGCCAGCAACAAATTCCCAAACGTGAACAATCCCCTATAACACCTTGAAATTGTATCGGGTTAGTGTCCCTGAGGCAGTCCCTTAATCTTGCCATTAAGTTTTCTTAAACCCGACAGAGTTTGCTGCGAAGAAGTGCACACCTTAATGAGTGAACGGGAGTTAAACCTTGCAGGCAAGTCTTTCACAGACGTCTTGTGTTCCGCGTCCGAGCGTTGCTCAGGTGCGTGCGATTGCGCGGTCCTCCTTCATTTCGGTTCATCGTTGCCCTTATGGGTCTCTTTATAATCGGGCGTTTTCCAAAACGTCCCATTTCGCAGTCCTCTGCGACCGATACGGGGTTTGAAGACCTAAATGCGCCGATTTTTACTCCCTTTTTACCTCGTTCTGTCGGGCTGCGTGCCGTCTACTCCGAGCGATATGCCCTCGCGTGCACAAACACAGTCCGTTGCGGGTAATCTACCCGCAGTCAAAGTGTTCAGCGCCCCGCGCCCAACACCGTCTTTACTCGCCAATTCTGACATCGGCCGCGACTTCCTTGAATTATCCTTTAATCTCGAAAGCGGGCGCAGCCTGCCCGTGCTCACGCGCTTTGAAGGCCCCATATCAGTCCGCGTTACGGGCAGACCCTCCGCCGGGCTCGGTAGTGATCTAAGCCGTCTTTTGCATCGACTTCGCACAGAAGCGCGCATTGATATCAAACAAAACCAAGCAGAAGACGCGAATATCACGATTGAGGCGGTTTCTCGCAAAGAGATCCGCGCGATGCTTCCGCAAGCCGCTTGCTTTGTGGCGCCAAATGTTTCCAGCCTTGCCCAGTATAAACTGGCACGGCGTACATCCCTCGTGAATTGGACCAGCCTGAGAGAGCGAAAACGCTTAACAATCTTCTTACCGAACGATTCCAGCCCGCAAGAAGTGCGCGATTGCTTGCATGAGGAACTCGCACAAGCGCTTGGACCGTTGAACGATCTCTATCGCCTACCCGATTCAGTCTTTAATGATGACAACGTGCACACGGTTTTGACCGGCTTTGATATGACAATCTTGCGCGCGTATTATGACCCCTCCTTGCGCAATGGTATGACCAAATCTCAGGTCGCCGAACGCATCGGTGGTATCCTAGCCCGCATCAATCCGCGCGGCGCACAATATGCACCGCGCCGTTTGACACGCACACCACGCTCGTGGATCAATTCGATCCAACGTTCGCTTGGGCCAGGCGCAGGTCAAAGCGAACGACTACGCGCCGCGCACGAAGCGATGCAAATCGCAGTCGCTATGGGGTGGCATGATCATCGTCGCGCCTTTAGCCATTACGCCATGGGCCGACTCAATATGTCGAGCGATCTAAAGAAAGCCCGCGAGCATTTTGCAATCGCAGCGCGTCTTTATGGTCAAAACCCCTCTACCCGTTTACACGCCGCCTATACCGCCTCGCAGCTTGCCTCCTTCTACATCGCCGAAGGCAATGGTAACGCAGCGCTACAGCAAATCGGACCGCATTTGGATACCGCTGCGCGCTATGAGAACGCAGCATTGATGTCCACACTAATGTTGCAACGCGCAGAAGCGTTGGATCTTGCCGGTCGAACCTCCGAAGCGCGTACCATTCGTATGGACAGTTTGGGTTGGGCACGATACGGCTTTGGTCCAGACTGGGCTGTGCGGGCCAAATTGCGTGAGATTTCATCGCTTAGCCCGCTGAAAAGAGGACGCGGCTAGAAATGATCTACACAATCGCGGGGATATTTGGCATCGCACTGGGCGCATTGCGCGCAAAAAAAGCAGGCGGCAATTGGGCTGATATAGCCCAGTATGCTGCTGGATTTGGCATCGCCTTCTTGCTGATCGGCTTCATTATCACGC
>JAHEGL010000172.1 GCA_024645145.1 Planktotalea sp. | reverse complement strand
GGCCGCTAAAATTAAAATACATGCTAGAATCCTTTTCATGTGATCCTCCTCACCGTTCAAGGTGGCTCAAATCACATCGCTGACAAGGCGCTAAAGTTCTTCGCCCTTTTTCAGTAGCTCCTCGAGCAACTCGCGATAGATCCCATTGCTATCGCCCCCACCAAAGTGCTGCGCACCGCCCGTATACGCCTGCCCGTAAGAGCGCGCGAGGTTCACCGTTTGGATCAGCCCCGAGACCAGTTGTTCACGCTGCAACGCCGCCAAAGGATGGATATACACCCCCCACACACGCCCCTGCGCCACCGCATAGCGCGCATCAAGCGCCGTGTCGAAATTGGCTTGCATCATACGTTGCAACTCTTCGGGCGCGATCCCTTCAGCGCTGCGAATAGGCACCATCGCGCACATCCGATCGGAGCGCTCATCGACGATCACCATAATCGGCACATCATCTATGGTGAGCTCTGTCGTGATCCCACGTTGTACCGCGTCTTGATCAATCGCTTTCAGGATCGCTCCAATGCGCTCGCCTGTCATTGCCGCTTCACGCTCTTGCGCAAATGCGGGGGCCGCAAGAAGGGTCAAACAGATCATCAAACGTCGCATAGCCAAGCCTTTCGTTCAGGTTGGCCCAGCCTACGCATGTCGCGACGATACTGTCGATAAACGCCTGCGTTACTCGCCCGTGTGCGCTTCGATCACCCCTATCGCTTGTGCAATGGCATCCGCGATGCTCAAATCAGAGGTATCAATCAGCACGGCGTCATCGGCAGGTTTCAAAGGCGCTTCCACTCGCTCCATATCCCGTGCGTCGCGGGCTTTGACATCTGCAAGAACCTGTTCACGCGTGCTCACATCGCCCTTGGCGGAGAGTTCCAGATAGCGCCGCTCCGCACGCACTTGCGCAGAGGCGGTGACGTAGAGCTTTACCTTGGCTTCGGGACAAATCACCGTGCCAATATCGCGCCCATCCAGCACAGCGCCGCCCGCACGCGCACCGAATGCACGTTGGAAATCCACCAGTGCGGCGCGCACCTCTGGAATAATTGCCACTTTACTTGCCGCTTGCGCGACTTCGGGTGTGCGCAGGTCGGTGTCCTCCATGTCAGCCGCCACAAGCTTTAGCGCTGCATCAAGTGGCTGCACCCCCAACAAAGTCTTGGCTCCAACGGCGCGATACAAAAGCCCCGTATCAAGATGCGCGAAGTCAAAATGCGCGGCAATCGCCTTAGAAAGTGTGCCCTTGCCCGCTGCCGCAGGTCCATCAATCGCAATCGTAAAACCCATTATCCGCGTTTCCCCGAAACTATAAATACGGAGAGCAGACAGATCGCTCCCACCGAATATTTCGCCAAAGTGACCCAATGCACCGCGCTAATCTGCGCCGTCAACTCTGTCGAAGCAAGATTGCCCTTCGTCGCCAAGCCCAGTCGCATCGCAAGCATCATGTTTTCGCTAAAATCCAACGCCATGAAATGCGCGGCAATCGTGACGCCCCAAAACCGCCAAGACACAGCGCTGCGCATCATGTGTACCAACATCACCCAAAGGCCAAAGACGGTGATGAAAAGGAAATCAATAGAAAGCAGGACCGTTTTGTAAGTGCCGTTGAGCCCTTGTTCGCGCAGCGTTTCCGCCAAGTTGACAAGAGCGCTATCAGGATAGGGTCTCAGCTCCGCTTGCGGCAAGAACGCGACGTTTGGCGCGATCTTGATCTGCAATATCGCAACCATCAGTAAGAAAAGCCCAAGCGCGCCGAAGCCCAACCCGCGCACAAGTGCCAATGGGTTCTTCACGCGTTGCGCCGTGTGATCTTTGCCCCAAGCTCTGCCATGAGCGGCTCAAAGATGGGGAAGGATGTGGCAATCGGACCCGCGTCATCGACGCGCACAGGGTCAATCGTGCTCATGCCAAGCACCAGGAAGGACATCGCAATACGGTGATCCAAGTGGCTTGCACATTCCGCGCCCCCTTGAACATTGCCCATACCGCGCCCTTGCACGATCCACCAATCAGGACCGTCCTCAACCTCGACCCCATTGGCGCGCAAGCCCGTCGCCATCGCTTCAATGCGATCGCTCTCTTTCACGCGAAGTTCTTTAACGCCGCGCATCACTGTGGGCCCAACCGCGTTCGCGGCAACCACAGAAAGCACAGGGTATTCATCGATCATCGAGGCAGCACGCGCGGGCGGCACTTCAATGCCCTTCATATCAGGCGAATAGCGCGCGCGCAGATCAGCCATCGGCTCACCACCTTCAGTACGCTCATTTTCATAAGTCAAATCAGCACCCATCTCGCGCAGCGTGTCAAACAGCCCCGCGCGCGTCGGGTTAAGGCCGATATTGGGGACCAGCACATCCGAGCCTTCAGTAATCAAAGCGGCACAGACTGGAAACGCGGCAGAACTTGGGTCGCGCGGCACGGTGATCACCTGAGGTTTCAGCTCTGGATGACCCGTCAACGTGATCACATGACCCTCGTCCGTATCCTCAACCGTCAGCTCTGCGCCAAAGCCTTGCAACATCCGCTCTGTATGATCGCGCGTCGCTTCTTTCTCGATAACAACTGTTTTTCCTGGCGCATTCAGCCCCGCGAGCAAAACCGCCGATTTCACCTGCGCGGACGGAACAGGCGTGGCGTAACGCACAGGCACAGATTCTTTTGCCCCGACAATCGTCATCGGCAAACGGCCCCCTTCGCGGCCAACTGCCTGTGCTCCAAACAACGCCAGCGGATCGGTGACGCGTGCCATAGGGCGGCCATTCAAACTGGCGTCCCCCGTAAAAGTTGCCACAATAGGGGTTGTCGCCATCGCCCCCATGATCAGGCGCACGCCCGTGCCGGAGTTGCCACAATCGATCACATTTTTAGGCTCTGAAAATCCACCGACGCCCACGCCATGCACCGACCACTCGCCGCCACCATGGTCTGTGACCTCAGCGCCAAACGCGCGCATCGCTTTCCCTGTGTCGAGCACATCTTCGCCCTCAAGCAAGCCTGTGATGCGCGTTTCGCCCACCGCCATTGCACCCAGAATGAGCGAACGGTGCGAGATGGATTTGTCCCCCGGCACGTCTGCGCGCCCCTGCAACGGTCCGCATTTAGACGATGACATTGGAACAGGTGTGCCATGAGACGACATGCGCAAGACTTTCTTTACTAATCCGAGTTGGAGGCCTGATACCCCAAGCCCTTTGCGGCGTCACTAGTAAGGTGCGTGTTTCACACACCCCCCTTTCGAATAAACGTCAGATAATGCGGCACACGACCTTCGCGCAGCGCCTTTTGCTCATAACGCGTAGACACCCAATCGCTCCAAGGTTGCTTCCAGTCAGCACTCGTCTCAGCTTGCCACTCAAACCCTGCCTTTGGCACTTGTTCGAGTGTTTGGCGCACATAGTCTTCGATATCTGTCGCGACACGTAGCTCTGCGCCCTCGTGCATGACCTCTGCCAAAGCTTCCAAATGCTCTGGCGTGACAAAGCGACGACGATGATGGCGCTTCTTGGGCCATGGATCAGGGTAGTTTAAAAACACTTTAGACACTGATCCCGCTGGCAAAACGTCAAACACATCGCGCACATCCCCGGGGTGCACGCGTAGGTTCGACACCTCCGCCTCGCGGATCTTGCCAAGCAGCATCGCGACGCCGTTGATATAAGGTTCAGCACCAATCAAACCCACATCAGGGTTCTGCACCGCTTGATGGATCAAGTGTTCCCCACCACCAAAACCAATTTCCAACCATAAAGGACGATCCCCGAACAGCCCCTTAAGATCAAGGTTTTCACGCTCTGGGTTTTCTTCCCAACCCACGGCACCCGGAGACAAGCTCTCCAGATCTTCTTTCAGATAGACTTGTTGTGCGCCACGCAGTGTATGGCCTTTAAAACGGCCATAGAAGTTGCGCCAAGACGCGCCAGACGGGTGCTTAAGATCAGGTTTTTCATCGCTCATGGCGCGCCTGTTAGCCGCTTCGTGCAATCTTGTCGAGTAATGCGGCCAATCCTTTTGGATCTGCGAAAAAGGGCGAATGAGATGTCTGCATCTCATAGCGCTCCTCGGGCGCAAAGGCTGCTGCCATTTCTGCCTGAAACTCTGGGGGAATTGTTCGGTCTTCTGTACAGCGAATATAAGACTTCGAAACGCTATCGTAATGCGTACCCAACTCAAGCTTTGTGGCTTGTGGCAAGATCGCTTGAGGCGTCAGATGATCTTGCGCAAATGCAACGCATTCATCAGAACAATCATGATAAAATGTCTCGCGTGCCTTACTCTGGATCGGCAACCAGCTCAAACCATCTGCGCTTTTCTCAATCGCATCGAGCAAAGGCTGACGTTTTGCCAATTTGCGCATCTCAACCAGTGAATATCCTGAATACGGCGCATATGCGCAAAGATTGATCAGACGGGCGATCTTGTGCGGTGCCTGTTCAGCAGCTGCTGCAATTGGAAATCCCGCCATAGAATGACCGACCAGCACGACAGGCGCGTCAATCGCAGCCAAAATTGCATCGCGATAAAGATCCAGCGTGACGTCTTTTATGGGCGTTGTATCCTCCCCATGTGACGGCAAATCAATCGCGCGTGCCGAATGGCCCAAAGCGGAAAGCTCTGGCAAAACATCGCGCCAACACCACGCCCCATGACACGAGCCATGGATCAACAAAAACTCAGCCATGCGTGCCGTGCCCAATACTATCAAGGAAGCGCATCAGGTGTTGCGCATAAAGATCAGGTTGCTCCACGCAGGGCAAGTGACCTGCATTGCGGATCAACTCATATCCAGCGCCAGGAATTAAACCCATCAATTCACGCACCATATCAGGCGGCGTAGAGCCATCTTCAGAGCCTGCAATCCCCATAGCAGGCAGTTGCAAACCAGAGGTGACAGTGATCATATCCGTCCCAGCAATCGCGGCCATGCACGCATTATACCCTGCCGAAG
>JAHEGL010000168.1 GCA_024645145.1 Planktotalea sp. | reverse complement strand
GGATTTCTTCATCGCGGCCAATGATCGGGTCGATCTTGCCCTGCTCCGCCATCGCGGTCAGATCGGTCGCGTATTTCTTGAGCGCGTCATAACCTTCTTCGGCGCTCGCGCTGTCAGCAGTGCGCCCTTTGCGGATGTCGTTGATCCCAGAATTAAGGCTTTGCGCAGAGACTGCGCCTGCTTCCAATGCTTCGCGCGCTTTGGATTTCACCAGTGCGAGCGCCTGCAAGATGCGTTCCACTGGGATAAAGCTGTCGCCAGCTTTCGTTGCGAGCTTTTCGGCTTCCGCCAGAACTTTGCCAGTTTGGCCGTCTAAATAGACCTGTCCTGCGTCGCCGCTTACCTTAGCAATTTTACCTACAGAGACTTCAACCGCTTCAACAACACGCTTGGGCGCGCCGCCAGCACGGGTAATCAAATTGGACGCTAACCCTTGGTCGTCATCCATCAATGCTTTAAGAATATGCTCTGGCGTCAGACGTTGATGATCTTCACGCTGAGCAATTGTTTGCGCCGCTTGGATAAACCCGCGCGAACGCTCTGTGAACTTATTAAGGTCCATGTGTCGTACTCCTTATAAAGCACCCAACTGATATTTTGCGCCTGCTTTGCAGCACGCATAGCGTCGGGCCTCACCAATAATGTGGGAAGCATAGCCGTCTGTATCAAGCCCCCCTTGCCACGCAATTAACGCGCATTTGGACACATTTCGCCCAGATTCGTTGCTTTAAGATAGGAGCAGTAAACAATCTTAAGCCTCCAAAGCAGAGGCATTCACAGGAGCAGACCCATAATCGTAAAACGTATCGACATTATACCGACACAGGAATTTTCGCCCGAAACTGGCGGCGCTGGCAAAGTTGCCTTCGTCACGGACACAGGCGACGTTATCTTTGATTGTCAAATCAAACCTGGCCGTGATGCAATGAAGCGTAACCCAGTTGTAGCGTATATTTCCGAAGCGTTGCGCCAAGTGCAGCTGATGCCAGAATACCGTATTTACAAGTCGTACATGAAATTTGCACCGGGTGTTTTGCCGGCTGAATTTGCGCTGTAAGGCCCGATCTGCTTGACCTGCACGGCGCTCCACGCGATAGGGGAGCCATTCAGCAGGAGAAGCCACTATGTCCGATGATCGTTTGATCGTAGCCCTTGACGTGCCTAACGCATTAGAAGGGTTGCAAATGGCCGAAACTCTTGGCGACAGCGTGTCGTTTTACAAGATCGGGTTGGGCATGTTGACAGGTGGTGGGCTCGCACTTGCGAATGAGCTGAAATCAGAGCACGGCAAGCGCATTTTTCTCGATATGAAACTGTTCGATATCAGCGCGACAGTGGAGTCTGCGGTTCGTGGGCTCGCGCAGTTCGATATTGATTTTCTTACGGTTCACGGCGACCCACATGTGGTGCGCGCCGCGAAAGAGGGTGCAGCTGGCACAAACCTCAAAATTCTTGGCGTGACGATCCTCACTTCGCTTGAGCGCAGTGATCTCGACAGCTGTCTTATCAAAGACGGCGTGATCCCTGATCTGGTGGTCGAACGTGCGGGACTTGCTTTTGACGCTGGCGCAGATGGTATTATCGCGTCACCACAAGAAGCGGCAGCCATTCGCGCACTTCCAGAAGCCCAAGGACGTTTGATTGTCACACCCGGCGTGCGCCCTGCTGGCGCTGAGCTAGGCGATCAAAAACGAGTCGCAACACCCTTTAGTGCTATCGCAGATGGCGCAGATCACATCGTTGTAGGTCGTCCGATCCGCGATGCGAGTAATCGCAAAGCAGCGGCTGAAGCAATCAATGCCGAGCTTGCAACAGCAGGACATAACCGCGCTTAGTCGTTAATATCTTTTTCCCAGACTTTCACTTGCCCTCTGCGCACGCCCAAAAGTTGGCGCAGGGCGATCCATGAAAGAAGTGACACCACCGCGAAGACCAAGAACGTCATCGGTAGCGACAGGCTAAGTGCGCTGCCGCCAACCAATAAGATCAACCCCATCACAGCCGCACCAATTACAAACCCAAGAAAGATAAAGCTTGGCGCAAAGACTTCTAAAATTGCCAAAGCAACCGCTGCGATCATCCACAACACCCAAGAGGTCCACATTACTTTGTCCCTCCCTTCAGCATCTTGAACGCATCGCCAAACGCGTCCATCGCACTGGAGGGGACGACAACTGTTTGCGAGCCGTTACTGGATCCGAGCGCGGTCAAAGCTTCCACCTGTTTCAAAGCCACCTGATATTGCGCTGCAGATAGTCCATTCTCAGCAATCGCCGCAACAACCACGCTTGTCGCATAAGCTTCCGCGTCTGCAGCAATGCGACGCGCCTTTGCGATCTATTCTGCCGCATAAAGTTCTGCATCCGCGCTCAACTCAACTGCGCGCTTTGCACCCTCAGCTTCAGTGACCTGTGCGCGCCGCGCACGTTCTGCGTTCAACTGCTGCAACATCGCATCGCGGGTCGCTTGATCTAGGTTCACGTCCAGAAGCTCGGCGCGCGTCACTTCGATACCCCAATCATTCACCGCACTCTCAACCAGCTTTTGAATTTGGTTGATCAGTTGCGTGCGGTTCGATTGCACATCATCCAGCTCCATCTTGCCGATCTCTGAGCGCACCATCCCCGCAACGGTCGTCGCAATCGCAGCATCTACATCACGGATGCGATAAACCGTCTTTTCAGGCTCCAGAATACGGTAGAACACAGACGTCTCAACCTGCACCAATACGTTATCGGCTGTAATTGCGTCTTGGGTCGCATTGGGAAGCTAGCGTTCCAGAATCGAAATCTTATGCGCGACCTTGTCCAAGAAAGGCACGATCAAGTTGATGCCAGGCACAAGCACAGAGCGCAGACGACCAAATCGCTCAACGACAAATTTCTCTGATTGTGGAACAATCCGAACACCCAGCAGGATACAAAGAATAATGAAAGCGGCGAGCAGAACGATAAACGTGTTCTCGCTCAGAAAATTGAGCTCAATCTGATCAAGGGACATGAAAAACTCCGAATAATTTGACTTGATATAGTCATGCACGCGTAAGAATACAAAGGGAGCGCGTTTGAAACGCAAGCAAATCGCGCTTAGTCTCACCCCCTACGCCAGAAGGATAAAAGCAACGACATGCCCGCACTGTGCAGAGATTGTTTGACAGATTTTGAACAAGGCAGCCGTTGCCCTGCCTGTCGCTCTGCGCGCGTGATTCAACATCCAGAACTTTTGACTCTTTCCATTGCGCATATGGATTGTGATGCCTTTTACGCCAGCGTCGAGAAACGCGATGATCCTTCGCTTGCGGATAAACCAGTGATTATCGGCGGCGGGCGTCGCGGGGTCGTCTCAACAGCCTGCTATGTGGCGCGTATCAAGGGTGTCCATTCAGCAATGCCGATGTTTCAGGCGCTAAAGCTATGCCCCGATGCCGTCGTCATCAAACCGCGCATGTCCGCCTATGTTGAAGCTTCCAAGGCGATCAAAGCGATGATGCTTGAACTGACCCCCGCGGTTGAGCCGCTTTCATTGGATGAAGCATTTATGGATCTACGCGGAACAGAGCGCCTGCATGGTGCGCCCCCTGCTGTTATGCTTGCGCGGTTGATCAAAAGAATGCGCAGTGAGGTGGGGCTCACTGGCTCGATTGGTCTATCCCACAACAAGTTCCTCGCGAAAGTTGCTTCTGATCTGGATAAACCCCACGGCTTTTCCGTCATTGGTGAAGCCGAAACAGCCAAGTTTCTTGCAGGCAAACCAGTGCGGATGATCTGGGGCGTTGGCCCTGCTGCTCAGGCCTCTCTCGAAAAAGTTGGAATTCGTACGTTCGACGATCTGCTCAGATGGGACAAAACAGATCTCATTGCGCGATTTGGTGGTACGGGTGAACGGCTCTATCATATCGCGCGCGGCGAGGATTATAGACGCGTCTCTGCACATGCGCCGATCAAAAGCATTTCCAAAGAAACGACGTTTCATGACGACACTGCTGACATTGAAATTTTAGATGGGCATATTTGGCGTCTGTCTGAACAAGTTGCCGACCGCGCCAAGGCCAAAGACCTTGCAGGACGCGTTGTCACGCTCAAGCTTAAACGCGCGAACTTCACGCAGATCACGCGGCGCATTTCCTTGCGCGATCCAACACAAATGACGGATCGGGTATACCGCGAAGCGCGCGCGCTGTTTGACACAGTCGCACATCAGGGGCCGTTTCGATTGATAGGAACGGGGTTATCTGACCTATGCAAAGCGGATAGCGCAGATTTGAGTGGCGATTTGCTCGACCCAGACGCAGTCAAACGCAGCAAAGCTGAGCGCGCGACCGACTCAATTCGCGCGCGTTTTGGCTCTGATGCAATCGTAAAAGGTCGGGCGCTGCGCTAACTACTCCGCGGCAACAGGTAGGCGTGAACCGCGATGCATCTTGCAAACATCTGAAATGACTGTTGTGAGCGCCTGCTTAACATCTGCGAAATTTGAATTATGAGTAAGCGTTTCTTCGTTCATGTAAATTGAACGATCTATTTCAATCTGAATTGCATTTTGTTCGCGTGACGGGCGACCATATGTTTGTGTAACATAAGCCCCAGCAAACGGGGTGTTGCGCGAAACCTTAAACCCTGCGCTGGCAAAAGCTGCCTCAACAAAATCCATGACATCGCTGTTTGCGGACGCACCAAAACGATCTCCGAGCACCACGTCAGGGCGATCTTTCGATGCACGCACCACACTATCCAGCGCCTCACGCGGCATCGAATGAAAATCCAACAAAAGCGCTGTGCCAAAATTCTCATGCGCCTCACCCAACAAACGCGCGAGCTGGTCATGATATGGAAACCAATAATCTGTCAGACGTTTGCGCGCCTCAACATGACTAAGCTTACCTCGATAAATCGCACGACTGTTGGCAACAACGCGCGGAATCACCCCTAAACCAGAGGCAACGCGCGGATTATGTCCA
>JAHEGL010000165.1 GCA_024645145.1 Planktotalea sp. | reverse complement strand
AGCAAATGCGGGGAAGGGAGCGTGGCAAGCAAAAGCGACAAACGCGCTTTTTGTCCACCTGATAGTCGCCTAACGGCTGTATCGGCCTGATCCGCGCCAAGGCCAAAACCTGCCAGACGTGCGCGCAGTTTGGCTTGGCCCTCAGCAGGGCGTTCGCGGAGCAAGTGCTCAAGCGGGGTTTCATCAACGTATAGTTCATCCACCTGATGCTGCGCAAAGAAACCGATGCGCAGTTTGGTGGACGTCACCATATTCCCACTGGCGATTTTCAACCGATCCGAGAGCATTTTCGACAATGTCGATTTGCCCTCGCCATTTCTACCTAGCAAAGCGATGCGGTCATCTTGGTCGATGCGCAGGTTCAGGTCACGCAGAATGATCGTTTCGCCGTAGCCAACAGAGGCTTTTTCGGTCGCAATGATTGGCGGGGAAAGCTCTTCGGGCTTGGGGAAGGTGAACACGGTGCGCGCCACATCTTCTGGCGCGCGAATGGTTTCCATTTTTTCCAACGCTTTGACACGTGATTGCGCTTGTTTCGCTTTCGAGGCTTTGGCTTTAAAGCGATCCACAAAGGCTTGTAAATGCTCACGTTTCGCCTCTTGCTTCTTCGCGGCAGATGCCATCAAAGCACGCTTTTGCGCGCGTTGCTTGGCGAACATGTCATAAGTGCCTGTGTAATATATCAGGCCCTTGTCTTCGAGATGCAGAATACCGCCAACAGAGCGGTTCAAAAGCTCGCGGTCGTGGCTGACGATCAAAACAGTGTGCGGGTATTTGACGAGGTACGCTTCAAGCCAAAGTGCGCCCTCAAGGTCAAGGTAGTTTGTCGGTTCGTCGAGCAGCAGCAAATCAGGTTCAGAAAAAAGGACAGCCGCCAAAGCGACACGCATACGCCAACCGCCTGAGAACGCAGAACACGGCTGGAGCTGCTCATCATGGGTAAAGCCGAGGCCCTTGAGGATCGTCGCTGCGCGCGCTTCAGCAGACCATGCATCAATATCAGTCAGACGCGTTTGGATTTCTGAAATACGGCCCGGATCAGTGGCTGTTTCCGCTTCAGCTAAAAGCTCTTCGCGTTCGGTATCAGCGCGCAAAACAGTGTCGATGAGCGAAACCTCGTTGCCCGGAACCTCTTGCGATACACCGCCAATCTTCCACCCTTGAGGCATGCTCACGTTGCCCGTATCAAGCACCATTTCTTTACGAATGATCTTGAACAGCGTGGTTTTGCCCGAGCCATTGCGCCCCACAAGGCCAACCTTGTGCCCTGTTGGAATGGTGACGGATGCGTTTTCGACCAAGGTGCGGCCCGCGACGGAATACGTGATGTCAGATATCTTAAGCATGGCGAGCCTCTAACAGAGGCAATGGCGCAGCGCTAGCGGTGATATCGCGCATGTTTCATATCGCGGGTTTTCAAGGTGCGACCCCCATGCTAAGCGCGCGTCAGAAATTACGAGGTGCACATCGCATGGGGCGATGCACCGTTTATATAAAGGAAGTCTCCCATGGCTCTGGAACGCACATTTTCGATCATCAAACCTGACGCAACACGCCGCAACCTGACTGGCAAAATCGTCGCTAAATTCGAAGAAGCTGGCCTGCGTGTTGTCGCATCCAAGCGTATTCAAATGACTTTGGCGCAAGCTCAAACGTTTTACGGTGTGCACTCTGAGCGTCCGTTCTTCGGCGAACTTTGCGAATTCATGATCTCTGAGCCAGTTGTTGTTCAGGTTCTCGAAGGTGAAAACGCAATTGCAAAGAACCGCGAAGTTATGGGTGCAACAAACCCTGCAGACGCAGCAGCGGGTACAATCCGCGCTGAGTTCGCAGAATCAGTTGGCGAAAACTCCGTACACGGTTCTGACGCGCCTGAGACAGCAGCAGAAGAAATCGCATTCTTCTTCTCCGGTCTTGAGTTGGTTGGTTAAGCTAACGCTTTTCTATCACGCCGATTAGGTCAAGGGCTGCTTCCAGATCGGAGCGGCCCTTTTCTTTTGTGCCGATTGCGTCTTCTTTTAGCTTGTCAAACGTTGCGCGCAGCGCCGCTTTCTCAGCGCCTTGGCAGTCATTCCAGGGACGTCCCTGAAGCCCCATAGCGAGCGCATAGAAGCCAATGAAATGCGGCTTTGTACCCGATTTGATCAGTTTGCTATAACAGGCCTCTGCACCAAGAGCGCGCACTTGTTCAGCGGTTGTGATGCCGGCGTTCGCAAAACTAATGTCGCTTGCAGGGCCGAGATTGGGAATCGAAGAAACAGGCTCGCTCATTCGATGATCTATATTTTATTGTTGCGCGTTTAGATACTCGCGAAATCTGTGAAAATGGGCTTTGGTTCTTTTGGTTTGTTGGTTTGTGGCGCATTGCCCTTTGGCGACGCGTCCTGTTTGGTCGGTTGTGCTGGCATGGAAGAGCCCATGTTTTGTCCTCTCAAAGCTGGTGCAGTGGTCATTTAAAGACCTTACGGAGAGATTTGGGGCGTCGCCTTGCCTGAATTGTGACCATTGGGTGGTATCTGAGTGCCTCTCGAAAATTATAAGGCTCTTAGCGCGAACTCAGCGCAATTCTTTCAGCACGCATCGATTAAGCATTGCGAAACAACTCGTTTAGACCCTATGTAGGGGATACGGTCGGTGGTTGCCTAAGCAAACATGGATCGGGAGAGTTTAGCTGCGTCCCGCACGGCCAGATGGCACCGCGATAGGACGCAGACCGATACGGCCCACTTGGTGATCTTCTAAAATAGATACTGGGTTGGCCATACGACGCGCTGTTTTTGTCAAAGAAAGCAGCATTTTACGGGCGCGCCGCTTTGAAGAGTGAGACGCGTCGGAGAAGAAACGCGATGAAGCGCGCGCAGGACATGAGTATGAGAGCAAGGGCCCCTTACGGGCTCCGCCGCCATGCGCGCACCATCGCCTCAAATAGACGCCCCAGACTTCATACAAACGGACCGCCGGCTTGCGAAAGTAATAAGGTGGCTGTTGGACGTTGCGCCGGGCGCAAACGGATACCATGGCTAAGAAAATGCTTATCGATGCCACCCACGCGGAAGAAACCCGCGTTGTGGTGGTCGACGGAAACAAGGTTGAGGAATTTGACTTTGAATCTGAAAACAAACGCCAGCTTGCTGGCAACATCTATCTTGCAAAAGTAACACGCGTAGAGCCTTCGCTACAGGCGGCCTTCGTTGATTATGGTGGGAACCGTCATGGTTTCCTCGCGTTTTCAGAGATTCATCCTGATTATTATCAGATCCCCGTTGCGGACCGTGAGGCCCTGATGGAGGAAGAGCGCGCCTATGCAGAAAGCCAGCGCCAGCGCGATGAAGAGCAGGACAAACCCAAGCCACGCCGTTCACGCCGGCGTTCATCTACCAAGGCAGCGGACGCATCTTCTGATGATGCGATTGTCAGTAAAGAAGTAGACACGCCAGAAAATGCGCCGACCAGCGATATTGCTGGTATGGAGACGATTGATCTGGGCGAGGTTGCGACAGAAGCAACGCCAGACGGGTCGTCCCCGATGGAAACGGTTGCGGAAACGCCCGTTGAGACTCCCGTAACTGATGAAGGTGCAGTCGAAGACGAACCGACTGAAACAGCCGAAGATGCTGCGCCTGAAGTTGATGCAGAAGCTGCAGTTCCATCTGACGAAATCGTTGCCGCCGCTCAAAGCGATGAAGACGAGGTCGAGGACGATCACGCGCGCAAGGCCCAAAAGGCGACGCAGCGCGACGAAAACATCGAATCTGTTGCGGATGATGATGACGTGGACGACATTCGCCCATCACGTAAACCACGTCCGCGTCGCTACAAGATTCAAGAAGTCGTCAAAGTACGCCAAATCCTTTTGGTTCAGGTTGTTAAGGAAGAGCGCGGCAACAAAGGCGCAGCGCTTACAACATATCTTTCGCTGGCAGGTCGTTACTGCGTTTTGATGCCCAATACCGCACGCGGTGGTGGCATTTCTCGCAAGATCACAAATGCCGTAGACCGTAAGAAACTCAAAGAGATAGCGAACGAAATTGAAGTTCCACAAGGCGCTGGCTTGATCGTACGTACAGCAGGTGCCAAGCGCACGAAGACTGAGATCAAACGCGACTATGAATACCTTCAGCGTTTATGGGAGCAAATCCGAGAGCTGACGCTAAAGTCTATCGCACCCGCGAAGATCTATGAGGAAGGCGATCTTATCAAACGTTCGATCCGCGATCTTTATAATCGCGACATCGACGAGGTATTTGTTGAAGGTGAGCGCGGCTATCGTATCGCAAAAGACTTCATGAAAATGATCATGCCATCGCACGCGAAAAATGTGAAGCTATACGCTGAACCCATGCCGCTGTTCGCGCGGTATCAGGTGGAAAGCTACTTGGCAGGGATGTTTAATCCTACGGTTCAACTGAAATCTGGTGGTTACATCGTGATCGGCGTCACAGAAGCGCTCGTTGCGATTGACGTGAACTCTGGTCGTGCGACCAAAGAAGGCTCGATCGAGGATACCGCGACCAAGACCAACCTCGAGGCTGCAGAAGAAGTGGCGCGCCAATTGCGTCTGCGTGACCTTGCCGGCCTGATCGTCATCGACTTCATCGACATGGACGAGCGCAAAAACAATTCGGCCGTCGAAAAGCGCATGAAGGACAAGCTGAAGTCAGATCGTGCGCGCATTCAAGTCGGTCGGATTTCTGGCTTCGGCCTGATGGAAATGTCGCGCCAGCGTCTGCGTCCAGGTATGATTGAAGCCACGACTGCACCTTGCCCATCGTGCCACGGCACAGGCTTGATCCGCTCTGATGATAACATGGCGCTCAGCATTTTGCGCCAGATCGAGGAAGAAGGCGTACGCCGTCGCTCCCGCGAGGTTCTCGTGCGTGCGCCTGTGCCAATCGCAAACTATTTGATGAACCAGAAGCGCGAACACGTTGCCCAAATCGAAATGCGGTATGGTCTGTCTGTG